>NZ_CDWWXB010000291.1:0-828 GCF_977971855.1 Frankia sp. CoWAU3
GCGGACGGCCCTGCTGGACCAGGCGCCGCGGCGTCTGGTCCGGCCGCGGCGCCTGGTCCAGCAGGGCCGTCCGCACGTCGGCGAGCGGGGGCAGCAGACCGGCATCGGCGAGCAACCGCAATGCCTCGAGCTCCTCGGCGTCCCAGCCGACGGGCGGGCCCGACGCCGGGAGCAGGACGGTCATCATGCAGCCGGCGCACCTGGCACCACGGGCGGTGCAGGAGTCACAGTCGATCAGCATCGTGCGCACCTTCCGGATCCGAACCGGTGGAGGTCGGCGACGACAAACAATCCGAGCACCGATCTCCCGACTTCACCGACGGTAGGTCCAGGGTCCGACAATTCTCGGCGGACAAGTCCCGCCCGGCGAAAGTCCCGCCCGGCGGATCCCCTACCGGTCGAGGCGGGCCAGCAGAGCGGCCGAGGGCACCGCCCGGGCTCCGGCTGCGACGCAGTTCTCCGCGACCTCCCGGTCGGAGGTGATGACGAAGACCGGGCGGCCTTCCGGTTCCATCCGCGCCAGCCGGACGATCTCCTCGTCAGCGAGCTGCCCGGGCCGGCTGAACAGCACGCGCACCCCCCGAGGCATGGCGACACCCACCGGCCGGGCCACGACGGCGGTGGCGTCGAAGACGACCGTGACCTCGCTGTCGGGATTGCGGCCCGCGAGCGCACCGAGTCCGGACAGCAGCCGCTCACGCTGTGCCTGCAGGGTGAGGCGGCCGTAGCCCCGCTTGGTCACGTTGTACCCGTCAATGATCAGATGGACCCCGGGGACGGCCAACACCTCGTCGATCAGGGAGGGGTCGTCGTCCGGCCGCCCGCGGG
>NZ_CDWWXB010000291.1:1313-3839 GCF_977971855.1 Frankia sp. CoWAU3
TCGCGACCATCGTCGGGAGGTCGAGTTCGCGTCGCAGGCCGTGCGCCGAGGCGATCAGGGTGTCAAGTAGAACGCGCAACCGGGCGTCATCGACGCTGCGGGACTCGCGGCTGTCCCGGCGGGTGGAGGCGAGCGCGCTCTCCAGTTCCGCCACCCGGCCGCGCAGCCGCCGGGTCTCCGCCTCGGCATCCCGGCTGGCGGCCAGGGCGGCGTTCCGGGCCGCCTCGGCCGCGGTCAGGGCCTCCCGCGTGGCCTGCTCGGCCTGCCGGATCCCGGCAGCGGACGAGCGCAGCCGCCGGCGCGCCTCGTCCGCCTCCGCCCGGGCTGCCTGCAGCTGCTCGCGCAGTTCCTCCTGCTCGGCCGCGGCGATGCGCTTGCTCGTCTCCAGTTGTTCGGTGAGCCGCAGTATCGTCCGCCCGGCCTCGTCAACCTGGCTGCGGGCCGCCGCCTCCGACGTGGACGCCGCGGCGACCTGGACCAGCTCCTGCCAGCCGGAGACCCGCAGCAGGTACGCGACCGCGGCGATCTTCTCGGGGGGCGCCGCAGGCGGCGGTCCGTCCGGCGAGCTGACGGCTTCGACAAGCTCGGGATGATGACGGTGGATCCACTCGGCGACCCGGCCGCGGAACACGTCACCGTCCACCGCCGCGGCCAGCGGGACGGCCCCCTGGCGGACACGGCGGGAGGGCTTGAAGCGGCGCACCGCGACCAGCGACGGCGGGACCTGCGGCTCGGGAAGATCCGCCAGCGTCCGCTCGGCGAACTCGACGACATGCGCCCGCACCGGCGCCGGAAGCGGCTCACGCATGCGGCGAACCCGAGGGTGGCGACGAAATGTCCGTCATCATGCGCACGACGGAAAAACTGGGCGGGCCGTATCTCCAACGGCTCGTCCAACCGGCCAGACAGCAAGGCACGCGGGACTCCGGAGCCGACGGGGAGAACGATGACAGTACAGCTTATCGGGAGAGCTCAGGGCACTCACAGCCGCTACCGGCCAGATCGGTACGTCGGCGGCCTACGGCTGGGCGGTCATTGTCTTAGGTGAAAGTCGGCTTATGTAGCCTCGCGAGGCGCGCCCCTTATGCTCGATTTCTTCCGAACGCGGCCCTGGCTGCGCCTGAGAGGATCATCGTGACCGACCAGAACCCGCCTCACCAGCCCCCCAGCGGTGACGGGAGCCAGGAGGCGTGGAGGCAGCCGAGTGATCCCTGGCACCAGCCCGCGGACCCCAGCAGCACCCCCACCTCCGGTTCGTCCTCTACTCCCCCGGCGGCCCCGGTCCCATCGTGGGGAGCGCCCCAGCCCGGCCAGCCGAACCAGCCCGACTCGGAGGAGACACGCCTCGCCTGGCCAGGCACCGCCCCACAACCGGGTGGGCAGCAGTGGGGCGGGTACCCCGGCGCCCCGCAGCACCCCGGCGCCGCGCCCGGGTGGGGACAGCCCGGCGAACGGCAGGGCTGGGGACAACCGGGCGGCTGGCAATCCCCCGGCCGCGGCTGCCGGGCCCTACCAGGGTGGGAGTGCCCCATACCCGGGGACGGTCGGCTACCAGGGCGCTCCCGACGCCTACCAGAACCCCCCGGGGGCTTACCACAACCTCCCGGGGGGCTACCCGCCGCCCGACGGCTGGCAGCAGGGCAGCCCGCTGCCTCCGCCCCGGCAGCGGGCCAATCCGCTGTTCATCATCGTGCCCCTCGCCGTGGTCGCCGCCATCGTGCTCGGTGTCGTGATCGCCCTCGCGGTGCGCGGCGGTGACGGCACCGAGATCGCCTCCCCGCCGGCCCCGACGGTGACCGTGCCCGACCTCCCGAACACCACTGCGACCGCGACCACCCCGACCGCGACCACCGCGACCGCCCCGAACGGAGTGCCGAACTGCGTTCCGGTGACGCCACAGCACGCGCCGGCGGCCGGCACCGCGACGATCGGCGGGTCCGGCACCGCCGTCGGCCGGGCCACCTCCTCGGTCAGCGACTTCGAAGCCAGGGTCACCCTCAACAGCGTCTGCTCCACCACCGGCAAGGTGACCCAGTACGGCGACGCGCCCACCCAGGGGGCCTACTACGTCATTAACGTGACGGTCGAGGTGAGCCGCGGGTCGACGTCCGCCTCGCCGTCCGACTTCTACATCCAGACCTCCGACGGCACCCGGTACGACGGCAGCTACGAAAACGTCGCGCCGCGGCTGTCGGTGTCGACTCTCAAGGCCGGGCAACGGGTCCGGGGCAACATCGTCATCGATGCGCCGCCCGGGCACGCCATCCTGAACTGGGAACCGCTGTTCGCCGTCGATCCGCCGAAGTTCCAGCTCTGACCGCCGCGTAACCCTACGAACCGCCAGAACCGCCAGAACCGCCAGAACCGCGCCAGACCGGTACCCGGCTCAGCCGAGGGCGGCGCGGATCCGCTCGGCCACGGCATCGAGCTCGGCCGAGTCGGGGTTGTGGTCGGCGAGCCTGAAGTCGATCTGCGTCTCGTCCTCGATCGGCAGGAGATGCACGTGGACGTGCGGGACCTCCAGCC
>NZ_CDWWXB010000292.1:0-2324 GCF_977971855.1 Frankia sp. CoWAU3
AGCTCAACGGACTCCAAAGATCAACTTATCTAGGAAACTCCCGCTAGGACCGGGGCGGGCAGCGGTCATCGCCTGCTGGTAAGGCGGTGGTCAGAGGTACGGCGATCAGAGGTGGCGCAGCAGCACCGTGGGGTCTTCGACCGCGTCGGCGACGAAGCGCAGAAAGGACCCGGCGGTGGCGCCGTCGCAGACTCGGTGGTCAAAGGTGAACGAAAGCTGCACGATCCTGCGGACCGCCAGTTCGCCGTCCACCGCCCAGGGCCTGGGGACGATCCGGCCGATGCCGATCATCGCGGCCTCGGGGTGGTGGATGATGGGCGTGGAGCCGTCGACACCGAAGACGCCGTAGTTGTTGAGCGTGAACGTGCCGCCGGTCAACTCGGCGGGAGTGAGCGTGCCCGCGCGGGCGGCGGCGGTCAACCGGGCGATCTCGGCGGCCAGTCGAGCGGTGGTCAGGCCCTGAGCGTGGTGCACCACGGGCACGACCAGGCCGCGCGGGGTCTGGGCGGCGAATCCCAGGTGGACGGCGGCGTGGTGGCGCACGCCGGTCGCGCGGCCGTCCGCGTCGGTGACGACGGCGGAGTTGAGTGCGGGAAAGCGGACCAGGGCGGCGACGCAGATGCGGGCCAGGATCGCCAGGAGACCGATTCTGGGCTCGGCGCCCCCCGCGTTGCGGGTGTCGTTGAGGGTGTCCTTGGCGGCGAGCAGGGCGGTGGCATCCGTGTCGACCCAGCAGGTGGCGTCCGGCACCTCGCGCCTGCTGCGCACGAACGTCTCCGCCGCGCGCCGCGCCAGCGGGTCCAGCGGGACGACGGTCGCGTCGGTCTCCGCCGGGCGCGACGGAGCGGAACGCGGGGCGATGGCACTCTCCACGTCCTTGCGCAGAATCAGCCCGTCCGGGCCGGTGCCGACGAGTTTTCGGAGATCGACGGAGTTCTCGCGGGCGAAGCGGCGAACGAGGGGCGAGACGACCTTGACCACGGTCTGGGCGGAAGGCCCGAGTGGCGTCGCCGGTCCGGGAGCCGGGGTAAGCGCCGGTACGGGAGGCGCTCCGGGAGCGCCGACGCGTCGTCGGCGGCGGGTTCGGGGGGGTTCCGTGCTGGTGCCGTAACCGACGAGGATGTTCCCGGAGCCCGTTCGCCCTGCTGCCGGCTCGCTGACGGCCACGGTGATCAGTGGTGTGCCGACCGGGACACTGGTACCGGCCAGGCCGGCGAGGGAGGTGACGACGCCGGCATAGGGGCAGGGCACCTCGACGACGGCTTTGGCGGTCTCGACCTCGGCTACGGGTTGGTCGACGGTGATGACGTCCCCGACGCCGACAAGCCAGCGGACGACCTCGGCGGAGGTCAGGCCCTCGCCGAGGTCGGGGAGGGGGAATTCGCGTACCGCGGCCACGGGTCACTGCTCCCACTGGAGTCGGGCGACGGCGTCGAGGATGCGGTCGACGCTGGGAAGGTAGTGATGTTCGAGCATGGGGGGCGGGTAAGGGATGTCGAAGCCGGTGACCCGCAGGACGGGGGCGGCAAGGTGGTGGAAGCACCGCTCGCTGACGCGGGCAGCGATCTCCGCACCGACCCCGCCGAAACCCGCGGCCTCGTGGACCACAACGGCGCGCCCGGTGGCGCGGACCGCCTCGCAGACCGTCTCGTCGTCGAAGGGGACCAGCGAGCGCAGGTCGACCACCGCCAGGTCCCAGCCCTCCGAGCGCGCGGCCGCCGCCGCCTGGAGGCACACGGGGAGCGAGGGGCCGTAGGTCAGGAGGGTCGCCGAGGTACCGGTCCGGCGGACCACCGCGCGGCCGATCGGCGGCACCTCGGCCGGAGAGAAGTCGTTCGTGGACCGCTCGTCCATGGACCGCTCGTCCATGGACCGCTCGTCCGTAGACCAGTAGAGCCGCTTGGGCTCCAGGAACACCACCGGGTCGTCCGAGGCAATCGCCGAGCGGAGCAGCCCGTAGCCGTCGGCGACGGTGGCGGGGGTGACGACGTGCAGGCCTGGGGTGTGCGCGTAGTAGGCCTCGCTGGAGTCGCTGTGGTGCTCGACGCCGCCGACGCCACCGCCGTACGGGATGCGGATGGTGATCGGCAGCGTGGTCTTCCCGGCCGTGCGGTTACGCATCTTGGCCACATGCGACGCGAGCTGCTCGAACGCGGGGTAGGCGAAGGCGTCGAACTGCAGCTCCACGACGGGCCGCAGGCCGTACATGGCCATGCCCACGGCGGTGCCGAGGATGCCTGCCTCGGCCAGGGGGGTGTCCAGGCAGCGTTGCGCGCCGAATTCGGCAGCCAAGCCGTCGGTGACTCGGAAGACGCCGCCGAGGG
>NZ_CDWWXB010000292.1:2518-3012 GCF_977971855.1 Frankia sp. CoWAU3
CCTCGGCGGCCCGCGCGACTGCGGCGACGCCGGCGTCGTCGAGGAGACCGGCCTTGCGTAGCTGCCGCTCCAGCAGCGTCAGCGGATCGCGGGCCTGCCAGGCGGCGACCTCCTCCGAGGTGCGGTAGCGGGTCGCGTCGTCGGCGTTGGTGTGCGCCTCCAGCCGGTAGGTGACCGCCTCGACCAGCACCGGGCCGCGACCCGACCGCGCGTGCTCGACCGCCGCGCGCAGCACACCGTGCACCGCGGGCGCGTCGTTGCCGTCCACCAGGCGACCGATGATCCCATGGCCCACCGCTTTGTGTGCCAGCGTCGGCGCCGCGGACTGCTGGGCCAGCGGCACCGAAATCGCATAGCCGTTGTTCTGTACCAGGAACACCACTGGCGCGTTCAGCACCCCGGCGAAGTTCAGCGCCTCGTGGAAGTCGCCCTCGCTGGTGCCGCCGTCGCCGATCAGGGCAAGCGCCACGACGTCCTCCGCCGCCCACGGATCC
>NZ_CDWWXB010000292.1:3471-4001 GCF_977971855.1 Frankia sp. CoWAU3
GTGGGCCAGGCCCACCGCATGGCAGGCCTGGGTGGCCAGCGGAGTCGACAGCGGCGCGATCCGGTGCTCCCGCGGATCGTAGCCGCTGTGCGCGTTCCCGCGCATCAGCGTCAGCGCGTCCACCGGGCGCACGCCCCTCGACACCACCGCCAGCGTGTCGCGGTAGCTGGGGAACAGCCAGTCCGACTCCCGCAGCACCATGGCCGCGGCGATCTGGCATGCCTCCTGGCCGGTGGACGCCGGGTACACGGCGAGGCGGCCCTGCCTGGCCAGGGTCGTGGCCTGCTGGTTGAAGCGCCGTCCCAGCACCAGACGGTGGTACAGGACGCGCAGCAGATCGGTGTCGACCTTCCCCGCCGCCTCCGTGCCGAGGACCCGGACCGGCTCGGGGTCGGGCAGGAGCGGAGCCGGGTCACGACGCGGACCGTGGGAGCTCGGCGGCCCGACGAAGCCGGGCGCGGTGCTGTCGTCGAGGATTGTCATGGTCCACCTTCGGCAGTTGGTGGCGGAAAGGGGCGGAATCAAGCGGT
>NZ_CDWWXB010000293.1:0-3334 GCF_977971855.1 Frankia sp. CoWAU3
CACTATGAGCGGCTGCAGTGGAAGCTGGCCGACCTGCCGCTGGACGAGATCCGCAGGGATCTTGTCCAGCCCGAGTACATTGCGCTGGTCAAGGGTGCGGTCATGGGTGAGGCCACCTCCATCGCGGCGGTGCACGGCTTTCTCAACGAGTTCACCGACGATTACGACTGCTCTGCCTTCGTGAACATCTGGGGCTACCAGGAGCTCCAGCACCACTACGCCTTCCGGGCGTGGCTGCAGGCGGTGGACGCCCAGATCGACCAGCGCCGGATCGAGGCGTTGCGCGAGCCCTACGTGCCGGGCACCACGCCGAGCGCCACTTTGATCACCAACGTCATCTCGGAGATGACGGTGAACACGGTCTACCGGACGATGTCGGAGTGGGTGCGCGAGCCGGTGCTGGCGGACCTCATGCTGCGCGCCAGCCGGGACGAGGCCGGTCATGCCCGGGAGTTCATGTACTTCGCGAAGCGCCGGCTGGAGCGGAATCCGCACGAGCTCGTGTCCGTGTTGGAGACGTTCCACTTCTACATGTCGAACAACCGGATCAAGCATCCGGTGGGGGAGTTCAAGCACCGCCTGCTAGAGGATCTTCAGGGTCACGAGACCATTGACACCGCGTTCGAGGTGTTCTTGCGGGTTTCCGAGCCGGATACGCTGGAACAGCTCCAAGTGAAGATCCGCAAAGCGCTCGGCAGCGTTCTCGGCCGGGAGTTCAACCGGAACTCCGACATCCGGCAGGCGTTGGTGGAGGCGATGCCCTGACCGCTTCGGCGATCGAGTTCGTCAGTACCGGGCCTGTCGGTGCCGGGTTTGCCGGTACCGGGCCTGTCACGAACGGATCCGGTAGTTTCCCGTGCGGCTATCCACGCGGACGCGTCCCAGCCGGGGACGCGTGCGCGTGATCGTGCGCGTGATCGTGTGGCGGCCGAGTTGTGGGGAGCTGAGCACGGTCCAGGGATCGCAGACCGTGCTCAGCTCCCCCAAATTCACCGGCAGCCGGTTCGTGGGACGGCCACTGCTGCTGCGCTGGTCCTGGCAGGGACCTACGGGGTGTCCAGGGTCGTCGACCGGCAGGCGTCGACGAAGCGAACCAGTTCGTCGACCTTGTCGGTGCGGACGTCGACCGCCCGGTTGACCACTCGGATGAGGTGCGGGTAGGCGTCGGTGTGATCGTAGCGGGCAGTCTCGGCGATCCGCAGGGCCCAGCGCCAGTAACCCCGGATCGTGTCGGCCAGTGGCATCCGGAAGTGCGCGATAACCTCCCGGATCGGCTCGATGACGGCGTCGCCGTGGCGGCGCAGGTACCGTTCCACGATGTCGGCCATGAAGGTGAAGTGCCGGGCCTCGTCCTTGGCGAGCCGGTTCAGCAGATCGGCCAACACCGGATCGCCGACGACCGCCCGCAGCTGCTGGTAGTACAGCTGGGTCGCCTTCTCCTGGACCAGGGCGTAGGCGAACAGCGAGACCGCGTGGTCGTGCGGCAGTTCGAAGTGCTTGCGCCCCTCGGTCGCCAGTTCCCGCCGCAGCTCGTCGGGATCGGCGATGCCGGCGGCGACCTGGTAGCGGAACAGCGCCCGGGCGTGGCTGTCCTCCTCCTGCGCCCAACGCACGGTGAAGTGGTAAAGCTCCCGGTTGTGCACGAAGGTCTCGACGTCGACGTCGGGGTTCAGCGGGAAGGCCCGCTCGTACACGCCGAAGTAGCCGGGCAGGTGGTCCTCGATCAACGTGATGAACCGGACCGCGGAGCGCTGTCCCTCGGTGAGCCGACCGGCGTCGGCGTTCTCCCAGGCGAACGTTGATTCGACGTCGAAGCGGCGGGTGGTGGAACCCGCCTGGTGGAAGGCGATGACGGCCGCCTCGACCTCGGCGGGAGGAAGCAGCGGCGCCAGGGCCGGGCGTGCGGGGGCTGGCGGTGGTTCGACGCCGCGGGCCTGGCCGAACGCCGGCCGGAGAATGTCGGATGCCGTCATGATGTGGATCCCGTTCCTCGCTCGGCGGCGGTCAGCGTGCCTTGCGGCACACCAGCGCGTAGTGTTTGGTGGTGTAGCCCCAGCCGGCGTTCGCGACCTCCAGATAGCGGCGCAGCGTTGCGGCTGTTCCCGGGCGGATCGCGTCGATCCGCTCCGCGGCCGCGTCGACGTTCACCAGCCAGTCGTCGATGGTGCGCCGGTAGTCGTCGGTGAGATCGTCGAGGCTCGCCAGGGAGAAACCGGCGTCCTCGGCACCGGTGACGAGGTCGGACAGCGGCCGCATGTCCCCCCAGCCGAAGATCGATGCGCGGACGAACTCGGTCCCTTCCCGATGGTCGAACGCCGCCCGGGTGGCCGCGTTGCGAAAGCAGCTTTCCGACACGTACAGCCGTCCGTCGCGGCGCAGCAGCGCCCGGGCCCGCCGGAACACGACATCGAGGTCGGGCATGTGCACGATCGAGCCGAGCATCGTCACCGCGTCGAAACTCCCAGAGGGCAGCTCGACCGTCTCGAAGTGGCCCTGGATCGTGGTGACGCGGTCGCTCACGCCGAGCTCGGCGGCTCGCTGCGCGATGTAGGCGTGCTGTCGCCCCGCGGGGGAGACCCCGACGACCTCGGCTTCGTACTCGACCGCCATGAACAGCGTCAGCGAGCCCCAACCGCATCCGATGTCGAGGACGCGACCACCGCGGCGCAGGCCGAGCCGATCGGCGACGAAGTGGAGCTTGGCGATCTGCGCCTGCTCGAGGGTGTCGTGCTCCGTGCGGTAGAGACCCGAGCTGTACTTGCGCAGGGGATCGAGGAACAGGCCGAAGACCTCGGGCGGCAGGTCGTAGTGCTGATTGGTGTCGCTCGTCGTGGGTTCGGTGCTCGTCGTGGGTTCGGTGGCGAGGCCCGCCGCCGCCTCCGGCGCGGTGGTGACGGGCGAGCTCATGCGGCCTGCACCTGCAGTGCCGCCTGGACGACGTCGGCGACCTCGGCGACGGTGACCGCCGAGAAGACGTCATCGTCCTCGAGTTCGACGTCGTACTCGCGTTCCACCCGGGCGATCATCCGGAGCACCTTCACCGAGTCCGCACCCTCCACGGAGCGCAGATCGGCGTCCGCAGCCAGGTCCTCGATCGGGGTGCCGAGCTCACGAGCGACGATGGCGGTGACGGTGACGGTGGTGACGATCTCCGTATACGACACGGACATTCAGTGCTCCTCTGAGCTTGTCGTTTAACCTTCGGGTGTCACTCTGTGTGATAGTCGCTGGTGGTTTGGGGTGGGCCGGCGTGTCGCCGTGACGTGAAGCGGCCTTCTGTTGATCCTGGTTTCTCACCAAAGACACCGTGATCAGACAGAAGGCCGTGGAGGAC
>NZ_CDWWXB010000294.1:0-2616 GCF_977971855.1 Frankia sp. CoWAU3
AGATCACGTAACCGTCCCTCCGCACGCACGTGCGGAAGACAGGGCTAGCCCAGCTATTCCAGAAGGTCGGCCAGACCGACCGCGCGGTCGAGATGTTCCAGCGCACCCTCGCCGCCCGGGAACGCATCCTCGGCCCCGAGCACCCCGACACCCTGGAAGGCCGGCACAGTCTCGGCCGCGCCTACGACGCCGCCGGCCGCGGCGACGAGGCGGCCCGGCTGCTGCGGGACACCCTCGCCGACCGGCGGCGGATCCTCGGCCCCGACCACCCCGACACCCTCGAAACGGTCGACGGACTCGCCCGCGCCCACCTGTACGCCGGACGGCTCGACGACGCCGCACGCGAGTTCGGCCGCGCGCTGACCGGCCGGGAACGCGCCCTCGGCCCCGACCACCCCGACACCACCGAGACCCGCGAGAGCCTCGCCACCGCCCACCTCAGGCTGGGCCGGCCCGGCGACGCCGTCCCCCACCTCGAACGCGCCCTCGACCGCCACGAGCACGTCCTCGGCCGCGCGCACCCCCACACCGTCGAGACCCGGGACACCCTCGCGACGACCTACCGGCGCACCGGCCAGCTTGAGGCGGCCGTGCCGCTGCTCGAACGGCTGCTCGCCGACCGGAGCCGGGCGCACGGCGTCGGCGACGCGCGCACCCTGCGCACCGCCGACGGGCTCGCCGAGGTCTACCGGACCACCGGCCGGCTTCCGCAGGCCGTCGACCTGGACGAACGTGTCCTCGCCGTCCGCGAGCGGCTCCTCGGCCCCGGCCACCCCGACACCCGCGCCGCCCTCGCCGACACCTACCGCCAGGCCGGCCGGCCCGCCGACGCCGTCCCCCTCTACCGCGCCGCGCTCACCGACGCGCTGCGCGAGCACGGCCCGTTCCATCCGGACAGCACCCGGGCCCGCCGCACCCTCGCCGACACTGTCGGCGAGGTCCGCCACGATCAGCCGCCCCTCGAACGGCCGATCCCGGTGGAGCCGAGGTTCCGCCACCGCGACCCCTGACTGACGCCGGCACGCCGGTCACCGCTGGTCGGCCGGCCCGGCCGGCTCGTCGGGGTCACCGGGGTCGACGGGCGGAAGCCGATCGAGCAGCTCCAGCTTGCGGAGCAGCGCCTCGTCCGCCCTCCGCCACCGCCCGCTCGCGGTCCTCCTCCCGGCGCCGTGCCGCCTCCCGGGCCAACTCGGCGTTCATCTGCTCCCGTGCTTCCCGCCAGTACTCCTCGATCCGCTTCCGGTTCTCCCGCCGCTCCTGTTCGGCGGCAAGCTCATTCGTCAACTCCTGGCCATGCCGCGCGTTCCACACTCGGGAGAACGAGCCGTCCCAGTCGACCGGACGGAGGTCGAACCTGCCCGCAAACGTCGCCCCAGCCTCATCCGCCCCCGCGTCGGCGTCGCGCCCCGCGTCGGCATCGGGCGCCGGCTGCCCGGACGGTTCCCGACCGGCTGGCGACCGCGCCCCCGGTTCACGCTCGGCCGCGGGCCCACCTGACGGATCGGCGGTTTCCTCGGACATCACAGTCTTCTCCCGTCCCTGAGGCTCACCGTCATGATCCCACCATCACCGGCCCGCCGTGCCCCCCACGATCCCTCCAGGGATGATCAGCGACCCGCTGGTAAAGCTGCAGGTCAACGCCATGATGTACGATGGTCCAAGGGCTACTTTTGCAGCGGTCCGGCGGTAGTGCAACAGCCCAGGCCAGAGCCATGATCGACAGCCTAGAGCATCGAGCTCCGGCTGCCCATCGCGACGCCGAGCCACTCCGACTCGACAAAATCCGGGATGCGGCAGACGTGGACGCTGTCAACGGCCTGAGGATCGGGTGGGACTTGAGGATCGGACGGGACGAGTGGCCCGCGGGACATGAGAAGGGCCGCACGAGTGCGACCAGGTGTGACGCGGGTCTGGGCCGTGCGGCCTGCTGTTCCCACCCCGCCCTGACCATGACCTTCCGTGCGCCCCTCGCCGATCTGGCCGCGGAGCTCGCCCCCACCATGGGCCGCCGACTTCCGCCCCCGGTCGCTACCCGAGGTCCAGGACGGACGTGCCGGCGACCGCCGAGCAGACATGCAGCACGGCCCGCCGGCCGGACAGCGCGGTGTACGCCGGTTCGAACGCCTCGGTGAAGGCGGTCAGCCGGGACCTGTCGACGAGGGCCACCGCACAGCCCGCGAAACCACCGCCGGTCATCCGGGCGCCGAAGCACCCCGGAGCCGCCGAAGCCGCCTGGACCGCCGCGTCGAGCTCCGGACCCGACACCTCGAAGTCCTCCCGGATCCCGCGATGCCCCGCCAGCAACAGCCGCCCGGCCGTTGGGGCGTCGCCCGCGCGCAGTGCCACGGCGACGGCGTCGACCCGGGCGTTCTCGGCGACGACGAACCGGGCCCGGCGCAGCGCGACCGGATCCACCGCGACCGGGTCCAGCGTGGCCGGGTCCGGCCCGGTCACGCCGCCCGCCCCGCCCGACCGAGCCGCCCCGTCGAGCCGGGCCACCGCCTCGTCCATCGACCGGGGCGTGAGGTCCCGCAACGCGGCGACGCCCAGCGCCCGCGCCGCCCGCTCACACTCCGCCCGTCGGGTGGCGTACTCGCTGGTCACCACCTGTCGGCG
>NZ_CDWWXB010000294.1:2768-3421 GCF_977971855.1 Frankia sp. CoWAU3
CACCGGCTCGGTCGTCAGCGTGCGGCAGTCGATCCGCAGCGCGTGGCCGGCCACGCCCGCGGCGCAGGCGAGCTGGTCGAGCAGGCCCGTCGCCGCCCCCACCCAGAGGTTCTCCGCCCGCTGGGCGAGCAGCGCGAGCTCCGTCGGCGCGGGCGTCAACCCGGCGAGATGCGCACCGGCCAGGGCGACGGCCAGCTCCAGCGCGGCCGAGGAGGACAGTCCCGCGCCGACGGGGATGTCGCTGGCCAGCGTGCCACGCCAGGGCACCAAGCCCCCTCCGGCGGGGAAGCTCGACCCGGCGGCGGCACGGGAGCTCCCCGATCCGGCGGCCAGCATCACCGCGACGCCCTCGACATACCGAACCCATCCGGGTGCCCGGGCGGACACCGGCGTGTCGAGGCCCGGCGGCGGCAGCGGGATCACGGCGGGCACCGCGTCCTGCTCGGACACCAGCCGGAGCTCGGGCGCCTCGTTACGGCGCAGGGCGATGCACAGCTCCCGGTCGATGGCCACCGGAAGGCAGAAACCGTCGTTGTAGTCGGTGTGCTCGCCGATGAGGTTCACCCGGGCGGGCGCGCGGACGAGGTGGGTGGGCCGCTCTCCGTAGGTCTCGACGTAAGTGTTCGGTGAACCGGTGGGATGTTGACTGGGTA
>NZ_CDWWXB010000295.1:0-2081 GCF_977971855.1 Frankia sp. CoWAU3
GGCGTCGGCGTCAGCGGGCCCAACACCGGTGGCGACCACGGCGAGCTCGGCGGCGACCACGGCGGCGACGCTGTCCGCCGCCGACGCCGCCGCCACGGTGCGCCGGAAGGGCTATGAGCCGGACATGAGCACCTACGCGGCCGACCGGCGACTGAACGTAGTGATCGGCACCGGCCAGCCGGCCGGGGACACCCCCCGGCAGCTCGCCTTCGTCTTCGCCGACGGTGAGTACCGTGGCACGGACACGAAGGCACCCAGCGCGCGCATCACCCTCCAGCGCCAGCGCAACGATCATGAGGTCGTGCTGCGCTATGCCACCTACGACCCGCGGGACCCTGTCGATGCCCCGTCGGGCCACGCCGACGTCCGCTTTCGCTGGACTGGCACAATCTTCTCCACCCTGGACAAGATTCCGCCGAGCGACCCGCATGTCTCCGGCAGCCGACGGTAGGGCCATCCGCCGAGGTCCGGGTGGCGGCGGGCGGTACCGGATGGCGGTGGCGGGTGGCGGACCCGAGGCGCCCGCCTCCGCGCCCAGCCGCACATCGCTGCGCTGGAAGCATTACGGTTCAGGGTTAGGGGTCTCGCGGGGCCGTGGACGCTGTGAATGACGCTGTGACGCTGTGATTGCCGTCGACCCACGGACACCGGTGTGGCGCGGGCCGGCGGCCATCGGGCCTCGGCCCGTGCCCACCGCCGACGAAGGAGTGAGCTTTCGGGTGAGCCCCGGCATTCCGAGTCTCACGGCCGGACCCGTCGCCGGTCGCGGAACCGGTCGCGGCGATCAGGACAGGCAGCACGATGCTGACCCCGCTTGTTGACGACGACCCGCGCCACGTCGGCCCGTTCACGATCCACAACCGGATCGGCGCTGGCGGCATGGGCACCGTGTACCTCGGTTTCAACGCCGACGGCCGGGCCGCCGCGGTGAAGGTTCCCGATGCCCGGTTCGCCGACGACCCCGAATTCCGGGAACGGTTCCGCCGCGAGGTGGCCGCCGCCCGCCGGGTGCACGGCCGGGCGGTCGCGGCGGTGCTCGACGCCGATCCCGAGGCCACGTCGCCGTGGCTGGCGACCGAATACGTGGAGGGCACCAGCCTCGCCGACGCGGTGCTGCGCCACGGCCGGTTGGAGGAACGGCTGCTGCACGGCTTCAGCGTGGGACTCGCCGACGCGCTGATCGCCATCCATGCCGCCGGAGTGGTGCACCGCGACCTCAAGCCCTCGAACATCCTGCTGGCCTGGGACGGCCCGAAGGTCATCGACTTCGGCATCGCGCGGGCCTCGGGGATCCCCAGCCACACCCGCACCGGGATTCTCATTGGCACGCTGGCCTGGATGGCGCCCGAGCAGCTGCGCGGGGAACGGGCCGGGCCCCCGCCGACGTGTTCGCCTGGGGCGCCTGCGTGACGTACGCAGCGACGGGACATCCGCCGTTCGCCTCCGAGCAGTCCGACGTGCTGACCAGGATGCGCGAGGACCGACCACCCGACATCGCCGGCGTGCCGGCGAAGCTCGCCCCGCTGGTGCGCGCGGCGCTCGGGCGTCGGCCGGAGGAACGCCCGAGCGCCGCCGAACTGGTCCGCAGCCTGGTCTCGGACTCCGCGGTCCGCACCCCGGCCGACGCCGACCGGGCGGCGGCGTTGGCCCTCACCCCCTGGCAGGCCCGCCCGCCGCTGAGCGCGGGACCCGGCAGCGGCGGCAACGACGGCAACGACGCGCCGCTGGACCCTGACCGACCCGATCAGCCGACCCATCCCCTGGCCAACCGGCCGACGCCACCGCCGGGCGACGACCAGTCGTGGCGCACCGTCCCGGTGCCCCGCCGGGGCGCGGACGGCTCGGTGCAGGATCCCGCCGACGGCGGCGCAGCCGGTCCGCCGCGACACCCGGCGGACGGCGGGCTGCTCGGCCAGCTCCCGGCGTCCTGGCGGCGGCAGGCACCGGGCGCGCACGGAGCGCTGCCGGTCGTCCTGCTCGCCGGAATCGTCGGGCTCGTCGCCGCGCTCATCGGGGCCGGCGGCTCCGATCCTCAGGTGGAACCGGCCGCCCCCCTCGTTCGGCCCGGCGGCCCCCGGCGG
>NZ_CDWWXB010000295.1:2185-3370 GCF_977971855.1 Frankia sp. CoWAU3
CCCCGCGAACCAGCCGCCGGCCGGTGCTCCGCCGTGGACGCCGGGCACCCGGCCCGGCCCGGCCCGGCTCGGCCCGGCCCGGCCACCCCCGGTCGGCGACGAACAGCCGATGACACCGACGGACCCGGGCACTGCGACACCGGTACCCACCACGGCGACAAGCTGCCCGACGGGCGCCCCACTCGGGGGTGCGACGACCGCACCGCCCTGCTGAACCCGCCGCACGGCCCCTCTGCTGAACCCGCCGCACCGTCGCGTCACGCCACCGTCCGGCGTCCTGGTGCTCATCCACCACGCACCGGAGACTCTGACTGTGGCAAACCGGCTACGCGACCGCCGCCTTCGGCGTCGCCACAAGATAGCGAAGCGATCGGATCTAGGAAAAATTTAGGAGAACGGAACGGTGATGCAGGCCGCCCGCGGACCGGCGGATCCGGCTTCGCCGGGCATGCCACTCGTCCCGTGCTCGTGGAGCACGACCGCCCTGGCACCGCCGGCTCGGAAGTTCCAGTCGACGACGGCGAACGCCTGGCCGTTGCCGTCGGCGTCCGTACTGAAATCCAGCCAGACCTCGTTGTGTGGATTGGCGTACGCCGGATCGACAGAGGGTTGTACCGGGTCCGGCGCGTTCTGGTAATGCGGCCCGGCCGCCGTACCCGTCGCGCCGCACGCCTTCTGATGAACATGCGCCCCGTACCTGTGGCCGGGCAGCAGCCCCTGAACCACCAAGCCCACCACGGTACGAGGTCCGCCGGCCGCCAGTACGACCGCCCCGGCGCCGACCGGAACGAGATGCCGGTCGTAGGTGACGGCCGCCGGTGGCTGCTTCTCGTTCCAGGTCGTGAACGCGACCGGCTCCGCGACGACCCTCGTGGCGCTCGGAGCCGCCGGTGCCACCGCCGAGGCCGCAGCGGCGAACAACGCGGTGAACAAGCCGAGGCCGGCCAGAGTGATCGACAGACGCCGTCGCATGAGGATCCTTTCAGCGGCTAGTTCAGTGGCTCGGGAACGCCGTTCACGTGGGACGAGCCTAGCCTGGCCACGTGTCCGTTCACGGGTGGCGGCTTGGACAGCCCTGTGTTGATGTTGGTTTAGGCGGCGAGGGCGGGCGCAGGATTGGTCGCTTGTAGGACCGGCATCCAGGGGTTACCCGCGAGGGCGAGGCGGATCGCGTCGATGGCGGTC
>NZ_CDWWXB010000296.1:0-1669 GCF_977971855.1 Frankia sp. CoWAU3
CGGCGGCGGGCGCGTCCGCCGGCAGGCGCCCGACGTGACCGGCGAGGGCCGTGGCGGCCGAGGCGTAGTTCCACAGCCCGTCGCTGCACAGCACCATCCGTCCCGGCCCGGTGAGGGGCAGCGAGACGACGCGCGGTACCGCCGACTCGCTGCCCGTCCCGATCCAGTGGGTGATGGTGTGGGCGCCGGGCGCCGGGCGCCGTCTCGGCCAACTCGGCCGGAAGCAGGCCGGCCCGCACCGCCTCGGCCGCCAGCGTGTCGTCCTCGGTCAGCAGGTGCGCGCCCCGCGGGCCGAGTAGGTAGGCTCGGCTGTCCCCGAGCCAGCCGACGGCGAGCCGGTCCGCCGTCACGATCGCCGCGACGAACGTGCAGGCCGGCGCGTCGTCGGGGCTGGTGATCGAGGCGACGGCGCTGCGCTGGGCGGTCGCGGTCGCCGCCCGCAGCGCGGCGTTCTCCCAGGGGACGCCGCTGCCCGTCGGCTCGGGAGACCTCGGCGTGCCCACGGCGTCGGCCAGGAAGGCGGTGGCGTCCCGGGCGGCGGCCACGGCGGCCGGTCCCGAGCCGGGAGCCGTCGACACCCCGTCGCACACGACCGCCACGACCGCCGGGCGGGCCGGGCCGGGCAGGTCGGCTGGCCCGGGCGGGCCGACGACGGCGAGGGCGAACCCGTCCTCGTTGCTCCGGTGGACGAGACCGCGGTCCGACACGCCGGCCGCGATCGTCAGATCGACATCGATCCGGTCGCCGGGCTCGCGGCCGGCCGCCGTCAGGGCCACGCCGCAGCGTTCGCAGAACCGGTCGTCGGGAAGGACCGGCGCCGCGCAGCCGGGGCAGCGTCCCGCCAGGCCGGGGTCCCGTGGCCCCGGCGCCGGTCCCGGCCGCTGTCCGGCGTTCATACCAGGGTCCGCGGGCGGACACGGTTGGCGAGGTCGACGAGGGCGTACCGCTCGTCGGTGGTCGCGGCCAGCCGGGCGAGCTCCCGGTAGGCGCGTTCCAGGCCGAAGCGCAGGTCCGCTTCCCGCAGTGCGGCACCGGCGACCGTGACGCCCGGGTCCACCGGGAGCGTGCCGGCCGCCACCAGGTCGAGCGCGGTGGTCAGCAGATCCCGGGTGAGAGCGGCCCGGCAGCCCGGGTCGAGGTCCAGGCCGGCCAGCACGTCCGACGCGGCCATGATGCCGGCCCGATTGGGGACGCCGGCCACGGTCACCGTGCCGAGTACCCGGGCCAGCCGGATCTGGGCGTCGACGTGGGCGGCCGAGGCCGGTGGTACCCGGCGGTAGGCGGCCACCGCACCGTCGCGGTCGCCCGCGGCGATCCGCACCCGCGCCAGCCCGAACGCCGCGCCGGTGAACGCGTCGTCGGTGCGCGACACCAGGTCATACAGCTGCTGCGCCCGGGGGAGGTCACCGGCGGCCTCCGCGGTGCGCGCCAGCGCCAGCTTCGGCGCGAGCTCGCCCGGGACCTCGTCGTAGACCCGGTCGAACGCGCCGCGGGCCGCGGCGGTGTCGCCGTCGGCGAGTGCCAGCAGCCCGCGCTGCCAGTCCACCCGCCACTCGAAGGGGTCCTCCGCCTCGATCTCGGCGAGCATCTCGCTGGCGGCGGCGGTCCGACCCAGGCGCATCCGCAGGTCGGCCAGGCGCAGGCGCGCCCCGACGCTGGTGGTTCCCAT
>NZ_CDWWXB010000296.1:2072-3643 GCF_977971855.1 Frankia sp. CoWAU3
TGAAGCGGCGGTCGGGATCGGGCGCGGTCGCCTTGAGCAGGAACCGGTACAGCGACTCGTGCCGGGCGAGGACGGGATGGTCCGCCGCCGGTGGCATCGTGTGCAGGTAGGTCGAGGTGTTACCGCGGAAGTCCAGGATGAGGGTCGCGAGAGTGCGTCCCACGGCGAACAGGTCGGAGGCGACCGAGGGGCCGGTGGTGGGCACCTCGGGTGCCTGGTAGCCGAGGGTGCCGCAGCCGGCTCCGGCTACTGCGCCGTCGTCGATGCGACGGATCGCGTCGAGGTCGATCAGGCGCGGTGTCTCCCGGCCGAGCATCACGTTGTCGGGTGTGAAGTCGCCGAACACCAGGCCGTTTCGGTGCAGGTAGGCGAAGGCGGGCAGCGCCGCGAGGAGGTAGGCGACGGCCTGGGTGACCGGCAGCGGGTCGGGCCGGCCGGCGTCGGCCCGACGCCGGCACAGCACCTCCCGCAGCGAGGTGCCGCCGATGTACTCCATCACGATGTAGCTCGTGCCGGCATGCTCGACGAAGGTGAAGATCCGCACGATCGCCGGATGGTCGACGGAGGCCAGGAACCGGCGCTCGGCGATGGCCGCGGCCTGTGCCTCGCGGTCGCCGGAGTCGAGCAGGCCCTTGAGCACGACCCAGGAGCCCTCCGCGACGCTCGGGTCCCGGGCGAGGTAGATCCAGCCCTGGCCGCCGTGCGCGAGGGCCCCCGCGATCTCGTACGGCCCGACGCGGTCACCGGCGTGCAGCGTGGGACGGAACGAGAACGGCTGGCCGCATCCCGGGCAGAAGCCCTCGGGACGCGTGGGCCGGCGGCCCCGGGCGCGTCCCACCGGCGCGCCGCACCCGGCACAGGCCCGCCGCCGTTCCGGGATCTGCGGGTCCGCCAGCAGCATCGACGCCGGGTCCGGCACGTCGGGCTCGGGAACGTCGGGCCCGGGTACCTCGACCAGGCCCGCGCCCAGCCGGCTCGGTGCGGTCCGCGACCCGTCCTCGACGACGCCGTCGCAGTCCGGCTCCGGGCAGGGGATGACCGCGTTCACGCACACTCCTCGGTCGAGATCGGGGTCGAAATCGGGGTTGAGGGTGAGGGGCGGGCGAGGGGGAACGCCCCCCGAACGCAGCCGGGTCAGGACCGCGTCCACCTCCCACCGAGAGATCATCATCGGTCAGTCCCGACAGCCACCGCCGGGCCAGCCGTTTCCAGGTGCCGTCGGCGATCGCGCGGGCCAGCACGCCGTTGACGAAGCGGGTCAGTTCCGGATGGTCGAGGCTGACGGCGACCGCGTCCGGCTCGTCCGACAGGGCCGGTCCGACAACGTACAGCCGCGGGTCCTGGGCGGCCATCCCGTTGAGGATGGCCGTGGTGGTCATGACGGCGTCGGCCTCCCCGGCCTGGAGCAGCACGAGGCAGTCGGCGATGTTCGGCACGGTGCGCAGCACCGGGCGCGACGGTGCCCGCCGGATGGTCGCCGCCGCGCCGGCCGCCGTGCAGACCCGTCGCCCACCGAGATCGTCCATCCCCTGGTACGGCGACTTACCGGCGCCTAGCGGGAGTTTCCTAGA
>NZ_CDWWXB010000297.1:0-2050 GCF_977971855.1 Frankia sp. CoWAU3
GGGCGGGAAGGTGATCGATTCCCGCGGCCTGGGACCGACCGGGATCGAAGCGCGCAGTCGGGCCGGGGGAGGGAGGAAGTGGGCCGACGGCGGGTTGACGGGCACGCCGGCCGCCGCGGCGCCGGATCGGCATGGGTTGTACGGATCGGCGCGGGAGGCGCAGCCGCTTGTCGATGCGGCTGCCGAGGGCAGAACGATCTAGCGGGCGCGCCTGCGCCGACTGGGTGGCCGGTTCGGCGGATGGGCGGGCCCGCGATTGTCCCGCGGTCGCTGGCGCACCCCTCGCCGACTGAGCCCCAGGATGCGCTGCTGTGCGATGCGCTCCTGCCGAAGACAGCGACCACGATCCACGCCCCGACCGTAGCCGCCATCTGCGTCTTCCGCCTCCCTCGTCACATGGTGTTTACCTCGTCCCCGGCGTGTCGCTGGCTCTCGCTCACCATCCTCCCCGGCCCCTGGGCCGCCCCTGATCGGTCTTCAGACGGCCGGTGACCCCTTGCCGGCGGGTGACCCTCAGGGCCGGCGGGTGACTCTCAGGGCCGGCGGGTGACCCTCAGGCGGCCAGCGGCGTGGAGGAGCGCCCGCCGTGGCCCGGCGGGTCGGCGCGCCCGGTGGCGAAGGCGGGCTCCAAGGCCAGGTCCAGCACCTCCCGGACGTCGGTCACCAGGCGGACGGTGAGCGCGTCGCGCACCGGCGCCGGGACGTCGTCCAGGTCCGGGCCGTTACGCGCCGGCAGCAGCACCGTGGTGATGCCGGCGCGGTGCGCGGCGAGCAGCTTCTGCTTCACCCCGCCGATCGGCAGCACGCGCCCGGTCAGCGACACCTCGCCGGTCATCGCCACATCCGCCCGGACAGCAGCGACGCCAGGGCCGTCGTCATCGTTACCCCGGCGCTCGGCCCGTCCTTCGGCACCGCACCCGCGGGGACGTGCACGTGGACACCGCGGTCGGCCAGATCCCCGACGGGAAGTTCCAGCTCCACCCCGTGCGAGCGCAGGTAGGACAGCGCGATCTGCGCCGACTCCTTCATCACGTCGCCGAGCTGCCCGGTCAGGGTGATCCCGGCCCCGCCGGTCTCCGGGTCGGCCAGCGACGCCTCGACGAACAGGACGTCACCGCCGGCGCCGGTCACCGCCAGGCCCGTCGCCACTCCCGGGAGGGCGGTGCGCTCCGCCGACTCCGGGTGTGCCGCGGCCGGCCGATGTAGCCGGGCAGGTTCCCGGCATCGATCGTCACCGGCAGGGTGGCCTCGCCGAGCGCCACCCGGGCGACGATCTTGAGGCGGGTAGAGAAAAGTTGCGATGACCCCAGATGTGGCAGGGGACCCCAGCGAGGCCCGCATGCTCGGGGCTTCGCCGGGGTCCCAAGGGCCAGCCGGCGGAGGATTTGGAGTCAACCCCGCCGGCTGGGGCTCAGATGCACTGACCTCGAACCCGGGATCACGGGATCACGGGATCACGGGATCATCATGGCCATACAGGTCGTGGTCAGGTCAGGCGCCACGTGGCATAGCCACGCGCCAGGGCGGCTCGGTTCTGAGCGGCAAGGCTGTCCGACTGCGCCGCTCGCATGCTCCACAGTCCCGCCACGTGGCAGGCGAAGGCGGTCCGGTCCTCGTCGGTGCCGCCCGCCCAGCAGTCCAGCCCCGCCGCCCACTGCTCGGCCTGCTGGCGGGTATGCTCGGCGCCAATGAGACGGATCACCATGAACGCGGCGTCTACCCAGCCGGCACCCTGCGCCGGCCAGCCCCAGTCGACCACCCAGACACGGTCCTCTCTGATCATGAACTGGTGGGCATGAAGGTCGGTGTGAATCAGCCGGTTCCCGGCCACGGCGTCGACCACAGCGCCCGCGTGGACGGCCGCAGTGGCTACGTCCCAATCGGGGAAAACTCTAGCTGGAAGCGTTTTTAGATCCTCCCACCAACCCGTGTTGCGCCATCGATCGGAAAGCGAGCGCAGACCCTCGCCGGTCCGGCGGGAGATGTCGTTGACGACGTCCCGGACGCGGGGTAGGTCAGGAGAGCCGGGGATGAGGTCCGCTGGTTGGCC
>NZ_CDWWXB010000297.1:2322-3491 GCF_977971855.1 Frankia sp. CoWAU3
GGTCGCATGCTCGAAGCCAACCAGCAGCCAGTCATCGACCTGGCATGCGAACCGTGGACTCGGCGCGATTCCTGCGGCGAGGTGTCCGAACGTGTGCTCGTTACGGAGCCAGCGTGCTCGCCGGCCGCCGCCGTGGACGCCTTTGACGAACAGCCGCTGCTCACCCGCATCCACGACCGCGGCGAGGTCGCAGCCGTCCCCGACGTCCACCGAGTCGGCGGACGTGACGGGTCCGGTCTGCGCCTCAACCGCGTCGCGGACCTGCGTCGGCAGATCATTCCACTTCATGGGAAGTTCGACTCCGCTACTTGGGGACCCGGCTGCCCTTATTTTCGTCGCCGTCCTTGCCGCTTGCCGAGCAGTTGCCCTCGTCGGAGCATGTGGAGCACGTCGCCCACAGTTCGTGGTCGACGGCGTATCCGGCCTGTTGCATCAGGGTGATCGTACGAGCGCGCCTGGCTGCGCTGATGCTGCGGTCGGGTGGCGCGTCGTCGGGCACGTGGTGGATGAAGTGGCCGGCGACCTGCCGGCAGAACAGCGTGTACTCCTTGGTGTGCAGCAGAAAGGTGTGCCAGCCCAGGTCGATGGTGTGGCTGGGCACATGCGGCGTGTCCGGGT
Source organism: Frankia sp. CoWAU3 (assembly GCF_977971855.1). Lineage (NCBI taxonomy): Bacteria > Bacillati > Actinomycetota > Actinomycetes > Frankiales > Frankiaceae > Frankia > Frankia sp. CoWAU3. Next base: position 2,941 of record NZ_CDWWXB010000297.1, read on the forward strand.
CCTCGCCGCACGCGGCGAGGAAGGCCAGAGACTGGTCGATGATGCGCTCGGCCAGGTGGTCCGCCGCGAGCCGGTTACACAACCGCTCGAAGAGTCTCGGCGTAACAAGATCGCGGCCTCTTCGGGTCGCGATGATCGTGGGCGTGGACATGGTGGGTTTCCTCTCGTCGGGGTCGAACCGCCAGCGACCACGCCGGGTGGCCGCGACGGTTCCTGCTTCGTCGACCCGCCGGGAACGCGGCCTTCAACAGGACCGTTTTAACTGGCGGTCGACAGACTACGCAGCGAGTGGTGGTCGATTGTTCACGCTTGCGAACACGCCTGACGCACTGTTCACATCGGTGAACTCATCTGTAACCGTACGGCCGACGTTCGTGGGGCTACTCTGAGCGTGTACACCCACACGTGTATTCCGGTCAGGAGAGGCGTCTGTGAACCAGGGCTGCGCGAAGGTCGCGTGGTGTGACGGTCTGTTGCGTTAAGTGGCTATGAATTGGAGTGCCCGGCGGCGGTCTCCGGCGATGTGTTCGAGGTTTTCCTTGACTTTTCGG
>NZ_CDWWXB010000298.1:0-1813 GCF_977971855.1 Frankia sp. CoWAU3
GTCAGCCACGCCTGCAACCGACCCAGCCCACACCGGAAATCCTCACCTCAGGCGGGTGGCCCAGAGGTAACCTCCTCCCGAACCTCTGCCCCCTGCGGGGGCGATCTGGCGCCGAGTTAGACGGCGCACCGTCTCCGGGCACCGGGCTCTCCACTCGATCATGCCGTCGGGGTTGGGCCTGTCAGGGCATCCGGCCAGGGGGTGGGGATGTTGCCGTCTCGGTATCGGTAGCGGGTGATCGGCACTTGGCCGAGGTGGAGGGTGATCGGCACCTGGCCGAGGTGGAACAGCGTCATCCCGTCCAGTTCGATGTCTTTCCGTCCTCCGTGCGGAGTCCGGAGCCATCGCCGGATGGCCGTCCAGCTCCGGCGGTGCCGGTGCATCACCCAGCGGATCATCCGCCACCAGACGAAGGTGTGCAGACGGGCCAGGGTGTGCTTGGCGACCGCGTGCTGGAAGTAAGCGGCCCACCCGCGCGGGATCTGGTTGATCCGGATCAGCGCGATTCTGTAGTCGAGATGCGACAACTTCCGGGTCAGTGATCTGATCTTCCGTTTCAGCGACGCGACAGGTTCGTCGGCGATGAAGGGGTAGACGTGCCAGTTGTCCGTTCCTCGCTTCCGCTTCCAGACGATGCGGAAGCCGAGGAAGTCGAACCCGTCCGCGAGGTGGACGATCCGGGTCTTGGCCGGGGACAGGGCGAGCCCCATGCCCGCGTATCCGCGAGGAGGCCGTCGCGCAGCGCGGGCAGGCAACCCGCTCGGCTCGCGCACGCACCCGAAGCCCCAGCTCGCCTGCGACGCGCTCGACCCCGTCCAGCAGGACGTTCGCGAGATGCGGCAGCCAAACCCCAAGGTCAAGGAGGTCACACCAGGCCGATCATCGCAGTGCGATACCAATAGACGATCATGAGAGGGCCAGGTCGATCGCAAGATCAGCGACAGATCCTCTTCTCTGGCCCCACCTACGGACGAGAACTGGCCCCACCCCTCCTGAACGCGGTTCTAGTTCGGGGAGTTCTGGTGTCCGTTGTCAGTGAAGTCGGCCTGGTTCGAGGTCCTGACCAGGGCGGGCCTGATTCGATGACACGGTCTGGTGTTCGCTGACCGTGAGTGGCCACCAGGCTCTGCCCATTGACGGCCAATGCAGACGGCCCACTGGCGGGCCGCTTCGTCACTCAGGGTGGCGGCTGCCGCCAAGGTGCCCGCGCTGGGAGTTGGCGCTCGGCGCCTTGATCAGCTATGTAGAGTCAGCGTGGTGGGATCTCCGCAGACGCTCAGCGAAGCCGACCGACGTCTTGTCGCCGCATGGGCGGCCGATTGCGCAGAGCGGGTTCTGGGGCTGTTCGAGGCCGAAGCTCCAAAGGATGACCGCCCTCGCGCTGCCATCGCCCGGACCCGGGCGTTCGCTCGGGGAGAGCTGAACACTGCCGAGGAGATCCGCCGTCGATTCGTGGGTGGCGTCGCTGTCGGTGATGTGAAGGCTCCCGCGGCGGCTGCCGCTGCCCGAGCCGCCGGTCAAGCCGTAGCCATCTGCCACATGGGTGCGCATGCCCTGGGCGCCGCCGCGTATGCGGCCAAAGCGGCCGGCCTGGCGGCGCCCGGCAGGCCAGGAGCCGTCGAGGACGAGATCCGCTGGCAGCTCGATCACATGACGGCGGAGGTCCGGGCCGCCCTGCGAGCCCTCCCGCCTGTCGGCGAGAATCGGTCAGGTCCTCTCGGGCCTGGGCTCCTCACATCAGGCCAACTCGGCACGATCATTCGTGACCTTCAAGCCGGTCTTGCCCTGCTCGACCGGGACTGATCCGAAAAAT
>NZ_CDWWXB010000298.1:2183-2675 GCF_977971855.1 Frankia sp. CoWAU3
TGATGATGGCCTCGGCGACGGTCCGGCCGACCCCGGGGATCGTGACCAGGTGGTCAAGCTAGCGGGCAAAAGGGCGCATCTCCTCCTCGATCCGCGTCGACAGTTCCTCGATCGCGGCGGTGAGCTGGTCGATGCGTTCCAGGTGCAGCCGGCACAGGAACGCGTGGTGCTCGGAGAAGCTGCCGGTCAGCGCCTCGACCAGTTTGATGATCTTGGGCCGCATCCTGCCCTTGGCCATCCCGGCCAGGACGTCGGGGTCGCGTTCGCCGTCGATCAGCGCGGCGAGCATCGCCCGCCCCTACACCCCGAGAATGCCGGTGGCCACCGCGGACAGCTTGATCCCGGCGTCCTCGAGTTCCTTCTCCAACCGCTGGGCCTCCCGGGTCCGGTCGGCGGTCAGCGTCGTGCGGTAGCGGGTGAGGTCACGCAGGTGGCGGATCGGCTCCGGCGGCACGAACGACGCCTTGAGCAGGCCGCACTCGCCCAGCTGGC
>NZ_CDWWXB010000298.1:2954-3865 GCF_977971855.1 Frankia sp. CoWAU3
AGGCAGCAGCAGACCGCCACCCTGGCAACAAACCGTGGTCCCCTGATCGACCCCCACGCCGGCGAGCGAGTACGCTTTCCAGTTGACCGCCGATCTACTGATCCATGGCTGGGATCCGGCGCGGGCGATCGACATGCACGGCAGGCGGGCCGGTGACACCTCGTCGGTGGTGGGTGTCGGCTCTGACCGGGACCTCGTGCACCGGGTCCACGAGCACCTGGCGTCGCAGATCGACGCCTGGCGGGCTGCCGGCGTCTTCGCCCGCCCGGTGCCGGTCCCGGATGACGCCGACGAGTGGACGAGGTTGCTGGCCCTCACCGGCCGCTCGCCCGACTGGCGGCCCGGATCCGGCGGATAGCTCGGCACGACGGATATCAGCACAAGGGATATCGACACAACGGATATCAGCACAATGGGTAGATGAGGATGGGGGCGCCCGACCCCCCGGGTGCGGAGGTGGCCGGGGCCGTGCAGCTGTGTCGCGGGCTCGGTGCCGTGGGTGTAGGCGGGTACTCGCCACTCGGCACCGGGCTTGGCACCGGGTGTTTCGCCCCGCCCGCCTCCGCCTCCGCCTCCGCCTCCGTCGGCGTCGGTGACGCGGTGGCCGGCGAAGGCCCGCTCTTCAGGGAGGGGCCCGCCGTCAGTGACGAGGGATCCGTGAGTGACGAGGGATCCGAGCCGCCGCCGATGCCCAGCCTGCCGATCGCCGCTGGCAGCGAGCCGTCCTTGGCGATGGCGAGGTCAGCCGCTGCCGCGGCGCCCTCGGCGCGTCCCCAGCTCACCCGTAACCCGGACGTCGCGATCAGACCGCCGACGGCGAACGCGGCCACGGCGCTCACGACGACGAGTAGGGCCAAGAGCAGCCGCACGGTGCGACGGTCACCGGAATCCACCGTGCCTAATCCACTGTT
>NZ_CDWWXB010000299.1:0-3197 GCF_977971855.1 Frankia sp. CoWAU3
GGAGGAGGTGGCGGTTCCCGCCGGGGTGGGGTACGAGATGGGGACGGGTTGCGGGCCGGGAAGGCGGCGCGCGTCGTGGTCTGGGCGCGGGTCCGGGGCGACGCCGGGGGCAGCGCCCAGGGGCGCAGGTTCGGGTCGGCCTCCTGGCGGACGACGCGTTCCATCAGCACGGCCATCTCGACCGGGCCGACCCCACCGGGCACCGGGGTGATCCGCTACGGGATCCCGACGGCGCTGGGGTGGATGCCGCCGGCCACCGACCCGTCGGCGCGCGGCATGAACCCGGAGTCCACAACGAGGCACTGGTGGGCGCCGATGTGCTCGCCGGTGAGCAGGTGGGCTGTCCGGTGGCGGAGACCACGATGTCGGCCTTGCGGGCGGCCCGCAGGTCGTCGCGGAAGGCGCCATCGCGGTAGTCGAGGTCCACGCGGGTGAAGGTCTGGGGCCCGCCGTCGTCATCGGGGGAGGAGAACGGCCCGTGGTGAGTGATCCAGACCAGCGATGCGGGGTCCAGGGTGGCGTAGGGCCGCATGGCCGCGAGGAACGCCACGGCGACCCCGGCCATATCTCCGCTGATCCCGAGACGGTCGGGGTTGTCGGCCAGCTCGGACAGGACCGCGACCGGCGGTTCGGGTGCGGCGCGCAGCACCAGCCGGGCCAAGCAGTGCGCCTGCCCCCCGACGGTATGCTGCCAGGTGATCAGCGCTGCGACTCGTCTGGCCTGCACGGAGTCGAGGACCAGAGTCTGGGTGTCATCGACCATCCGATTCCCCTTTCGTCATGGCGGTCCGTCACCGTGACCGTTCCGATACATACCTGTACCAGATACATCGGTAATTGCTCGTGGCCAAGGGAAGACAGATCGTCTAATCGACGACCTCACGTGCTGCGTCACACCTAACACTGCCGCTACAGAGAGCTACTTTGCGGCTGGTGACACGAACCCGAGTCCCGGGCCTGGAGGGCCGCATGATTCTCGCTCTCGGCCCGCGGACCCGCCGCGACCTGTGACGACCTGTGGCGCCCCTCCGGTCCGGCGCCCGGAGGTGGTCTGATCGGCCCATTGACCAACCATTAAGATAGATTTAGTGTAGAAGGGTGCACTGCACCCAGTGGGACACGGCGGACTCACAGGTGTCCGGTTGAACCCCCACTCGTCGCCTGAACCTCGGCAAGCATCCAGCATGACGGCCTCGCTTCGCCAGACCCAGGGTCCGTTCAGGGCGCGCGCCGTCGACGGCGGCCTGTTCCGAACCGTTTTCCGCGGCCATCCGGCCGGCGTGGCCGTCATCACCGCCGACGCGGGCACGGGACCCGTCGGCTTCACCGCGACCTCGCTCGCGTCGCTGTCCGCCGAACCGCCGATGGTGGTCTTCGCCATCTCCTGCGGTGCCTCGTCGTGGCCCCATCTGCGGGTCGCGGAGACCTTCGTGGTGACCCTGTTGTCCTCCCAGCAGGAGGAGGTCGCCCGGCGCTTCGCCCGCAACGGGATCGACCGATTCGCCTCGCCGACCCGCTGGACCAGGCTGCCCACCGGCGAGCCCCTGCTCGACGGGGGACGGGCGTGGCTGCGCTGCTCCGCCCGGCCACCCGTCGAGGCCGGGGACCATTTCCTCGTCATCGGCCAGGTCCTTGAGGCGGACACCGACCCGGAGGCGTCCCCGCTCATCTACCACGACCGGACCTTCCACGTCCTGCCGTCGTAACCCGCGGCCGGCCAGAGGAGCATGACCGGCTCAACCGGCTCGGCACCGCTCTCGACCCTGCCCTCGGCACCGCTCTCGACATCGCCCGCCGAGCGGGGCTCCGGTCGCCGTGGCGCAGGCCCAGGCCGCGCATCGGCACACCACGGAACAACCCACCTGTTCAGCGCGCAGATGCGGAACTATCATGCACAGAGTTTCGTATCTGCGGATTAGATCAGCGACATGGTCCGCGGCTGCGGAAGCCGGACAACGGGTGAACGGGTGGAGGAACGGGACACGTGAGATTTCGCAGGATGAAGACGGCGGCCCTGGCGGTGCTCGGCGCCGGGCTTCTCGCGACCGCCGGATGTGGCGGCAGCGACGGCGGCGCTGCCGCGACTCCCTCCGCCATGGCCAGCAGCGCCGCGAGCGGAGTACAAGGGACCGTCAAGGTGCTCGCCGCCGCCTCGCTGACGGGGTCGTTCACCCAGCTCGGCAAGGACTTCGAGGCCGCGAACCCCGGATCGAAGGTGACCTTCTCCTTCGCCGGCAGCTCGCAGCTGGCCCAGCAGATCACCTCCGGCGCCCCGGCCGACGTGTTCGCCGCGGCGAGCCCGGCCACGATGAAGACCGTCACCGACGCCGGCGACAACGTCGGCGCGCCCAAGGTCTTCGTCCGCAACCAGCTCGTCATCGCCGTACCGAAGGGCAACCCGAAGGGCATCACCGATCTGCCCGCCCTGACCAAGCCTGGGGTGAAGGTCGCGCTGTGCGCCGAGCAGGTGCCCTGCGGAGCCGCCGCGAAGAAGGCGCTCGCCGCCACCGGGGTGAACCCGACCCCGGTCACCCTGGAGCAGGACGTCAAGTCCGCGCTGTCGAAGGTCGCCCTCGGTGAGGTCGACGCCGCGCTGGTCTACCGCACGGACGCCAAGGCGTCGGCGGGCAAGGTGGACGGCGTCGAGTTCCCCGAATCCGCCAAGGCGATCAACGACTACCCGATCGTCGCACTGAAGAACGCGCCCAACGCCGTCGGCGCCACCGCGTTCGTCAACTTCATCCTGTCCGACAAGGCGAGCACCGTGCTGGCCAACGCGGGATTCCAGGCCCCCTGACCGAGGTCCGCCACGGCCTCCCACGGTCCGGCAAAGGACCTCGCGGCCTCGGGGTTCGAGCTGTTCGAGATCCCTCCCGGCCACCAGGTGTTAGGCATTGCACGAACCGCTCCCTTCGGGGGCGTTGTGGCTGGCCGATGTACGGCGAGGACGAATTCGTGTCCGCCGCTCCACGCACCGGCGCCCGCGGCTACCTACTCAGTCGACGAGGGTCGCGATCTGGCTCTTGCCGCCCTTGCCGATGATCAGATCGCCTTCGAGGTGGCCTTCGAGGTGGTCTGGGACGGCGCACCGCGCCTCCAGGTCAAGGGACACCACGTCCTATCAGATCCAGCCCTGTGACTGGATCCACACGTGGTGCACTGACCTATTGAGACCGCGCAGAAACACGCCATTAATG
>NZ_CDWWXB010000300.1:0-2199 GCF_977971855.1 Frankia sp. CoWAU3
CACCCATCGGCCTTCGGCCACAGGGTGACTCCGACGGAACCGCCTGGTAATACCCAATGGTGGGCACAGGGCGATGAGCTCCGCAGGACGCCGTAGAACGAGGTCGGGATCGGCGGCGAGCAAGGGCGCCTCGTCCACGTCTCCCCACAACGCGGCGGCGGCCATGACTCCGGCGTCGCGCGCAGCGGCAAGGTCGGTGACCGCATCGCCGATCATGACTGCATTCTTCGGCTCGGTGTCCAGCAGTTCCAGCGCACGTAGCACGATGTCCGGCGCGGGTTTCGCCCTGGCCACCTCGTCGGATCCAAGGACCTGGTCGAACAGCGGCAGCACCCCTAGACCATCCAACAGCGAGCGTGCCCGCCAGCCGGCCTTTCCAGTGGCCACTGCCAGCCCGTACCCACGGTCGCTCAGCTGCCGGACCAGCTCCGGCGCTCCGGGGAACAACTCGACCTCGCTGGCCAGCCGGGCGCTTTCGCGGACGAACGGTTCCTCCATCTCCAGCGGCAGGTTCATGATTTTCATGATGTCCGGAAAATACCGTCCGAAGTGTCGGCGGTATTGCGCGAACGGCGGCTCCCCGGAGCCGACGACCTCCCGGTAGGCGACGATGAAAGCCCGACGCATCACGTCGAAGCTGTTCACCAGAACGCCGTCGAGGTCGAAGACGACGGTTTGCAGATCGTTCCCGAACCGCGCCGGGCTCGGCTGTGGCGGAACGGGCGACGTCGAGGGCGCCGGAATGGCCGGTTTCGGTACGGGCGACGTCGAGCGGAACGAGGACTGGACATGCGAAGCCGAGTCAGGGTGGGCCGAGCGGTAAAGGCGTTCGATGACGTTCACGGTCCGCTGGGCGTCACCGATGGCGATGCCGCGCACCGCCGGATCCGCGCAGGTGTCTGCGATCTCGTCGAGGAGGCGGTCGTACTCGACACCGATCGGTTCCGTGTCAACGGCCACCGCAGTCGTCCGGCCCGCCCGCAGAACGGTGAGTGCTGACCGATCGAGCCGGTTGGTGCTGAACCCGAACGTGCATTCCAGGCGCGCCGTACCCGAACTGCCCTCGACGACGACGGCGGTCACATCGGTGGGCTGATGCGATGCCCACCCGACGGTGAGGGACAGGGAGAGCCGGTTCCGGGTCACCAGGAAAGCGCGCGCGGTGTCCTCGACATCACCGGTGAATCCGACTGCCCGGCGCGCGCCCGTCCCGGTGTGCCAGGCGGCCCGGGCGCCGGCATCGCGAAGGAAGTCGTCGGAGAACGACCCCACCACCTGGCTGTCCTCCATGCCGTCGACCAGCGGCGAGATCACGTCCAAGAGGTGCCAGCCGAGATCCAGCAGCGCTCCGCCCCCGGATCGTCCCCGCCGGGTGAACCAGCCGACACCGGAAGGGATGCCACGAGCCCGGACCCACGCGGCGGACACGTGCCGGATCCGCCCGAGGGAGAGGGCCAGATCCAGCAGCGCCCGCACGTCCGCGCGGTGCCGGGCAGCACTGCCCGCCAGCAGGGTCGCGCCGCCGCGGCGCTCCGCGTCGGCCAGCCGATCCGCCTCCTCGGACGTCAGGCAGACGGGTTTCTCGACGAACACCGAGATTCCCCTGGCCAGGAGGCTTTCGGCCACAGCGGCGTGCAGGTGGTTCGGCACTGCCACCACGGCGAGGTCCACCGCCCCGCCGGGCAGCTCCTCGACGGACGCACAGCCGGCTGGGCCGTCGGCGCCAGCGGCCGCGCGGGCGTCGGCATCCGGGTCGACGACGGCGCGCACCATGAAGCCCGGATGTGCCCGCAGCCTCGGCAGCCAGATGGCGCGAGCCGCCCATCCCGCGCCGACCATGGCCACCCGCAGCGGCGGCCGACCGCTCATCGGAAGGCCGCCACGGTATCGGCGAGGATCTCGGCGACCCGCACCATCTGCTCCTCGGTCCCGAGCAGCGTGCGGTGATGCAGCCAGATCGTGTCAACGTGCACCGCCTCGGTGTTCGGGCACCGAGCAGCGATCTCGTCCTCGGTGAGGGCGGGGGCGCCGGTCTCCCAGAAGCCGGCGCAGCGGTAGATCGCCCGGAACGCCGCGAAGGCGGGCAGCCCGCGGGCAAGGAGCGCATCGACGAGCTCGTTGCGGCGCTGTTCGGTGATGCCCGGGATCCGGAACATCTGCATGTAGTGCGGGTTGCGGTCGCACCGCTCGTCCCGGCTC
>NZ_CDWWXB010000300.1:2507-3500 GCF_977971855.1 Frankia sp. CoWAU3
GGAGCCGGGACAGCAGCGCGGACCGCAGCTCCCGCGTTGCGATCTGCCCGTCCAGCTTGGCAAGCTGCGCCCGCAGCACCGCCGCCGTGAACTCGTTCATTCGGAAGTTCGAGCCCGAGGTGGCGTGGAAGTAGTTGCGGTCCCGGGGCGGCCGACCGCAGCTGTGCCGCAGGAATCCCTCGTCGTACTGGTCCTTGCCGGGAAAGATGACCGCGCCGCCCTCCCCGGCGGTCATGAGCTTGCCGTTCTGGAAGCTGAACGCCGCAATCGAGCCGAGCTCGGCGACGCGGCGGCCCCGCCAATGGGCGCCGTGGGCATGCGCGGCATCCTGGATCAGCGGGACACCGCTGTCCGCGGACAGCTTCTCCAGCGCGTCCATGTCCGCGATGTGGCCGGCCATGTGCGCCGGCATGATCGCCCGGGTGCGGGCGGTGATCGCCCGCTCGACAACGGCCGGATCGATGCAGTACGTCCCCGGGTCGATGTCCACCGGGACGGCGACGGCGCCGAGGCGCTGCGCAGCCTGCGAAGAGGAGATGAAGGTGAACGCGGGCACGATCACCTCGGTGCCCGGGCCCACGCCGAGGACCTGCAGGGCAAGCTCGAGGGCGTGCGTGCCGTTGGTGACCGCCAGCACGTGCTGCCCGCCGTGGTAGGCGGCGAACTCCCGCTCGAAGGCGTCCACCTCCCCGCCGCCCATGCGCCACCACTGGCCCTGTTCCAGCGCCCGACTCAGCCCGGCCCTCTCGGCGTTATCGAACTGCGGCCATTCCGGAAGATCCTCGATATCCCGAACAATGTCCATGATCGGCGTCCTTCACCTGGGAAATGTCGATGCGTGCACCTGCGGAGACGTGACCTGGCCCGATGTGGTCTGACGCTGGTCCGGTGCGGGTCCGGGCCGGACCGGGCTACCTCGTACACCGGTCTCGCCCCGGAGCGCGCCACGGGTGAAGCTACCGGCAGGCGGATTTCCCGCCCACCCCCTAATAT
>NZ_CDWWXB010000301.1:0-635 GCF_977971855.1 Frankia sp. CoWAU3
AAACGACAAGCTCAGCTGCCGTGCCGGAACGGCTGACCGGCGAGGTCCTCCGCCAGCGTCGCGGACGCTGGAGCCACGACCAGCTCCGCAACCTGCCAGCCACAGTCGATGTGGAGACCGCAGGGTCGATCGTGGACTGCGGCTTGTGGAAGGCCAGGCAGTTGGTTCGCGACGGGAAGTTCCCAACGCCGGTGATCAAGCACGGGTCCCGTTACCTCGTCCCGACCCGGCCGCTGCTGGTCCTGCTTGGCGTGGAGCCCAAGGGGGACCCGACCCGGTGACCCTCAACAACGAGGAACGCCGCCCCCCGGCAAGGGGCGGCGTTCAGGATCGGCAACCAGGCGACGGCGCAGACCAACATCAGGATAACCCGACCGAATCGCCGGCACGTGCAGCCCGCGAGCACTGCCGGGCCCGCCTCCGGGCCATCGCCGCAGCGTCCGGCCGTCCGCTTCGGACGGCCACCGAGGAGCGCGCCCGAGAGGCCGCGCGCTGGGCCGCCGAGGCTGCCCGAATTGGGCGGGTGGGCGTGTGACGGTGAGCCCGCTTCGCCTGCTCTCGCACCAATCCGATGGAGTGATCCACGCGGAACGGATTGTGCTTGGCGCCGCGATGTCCGGCGGTCCTGAAGTGGT
>NZ_CDWWXB010000301.1:941-3485 GCF_977971855.1 Frankia sp. CoWAU3
GGGTTGGCGTTCGCGGTGGTGGCCGATCTGTCCGCAGTGGGCGAGCCGGTCGACGCGTTGACGGTGTGGACGGAGATGAACCGCCGGTCCGGCGAGGACAGCGCCGCCGAGGCCTACGGCATGCAGGTGCTGTACCTCCACGAGTGCGTCGAAGCGGTGCCTTCGCTGGGCATGGTCGGCTGGTACGTCGACCGTGTCGCCGAGGCTGCCGCGGGCCGCCGCGCCCGGGAGGTCCTCGCGTCGGCGTTGGGCAGGCTCGACGGTCCTGACGCTGACGTGGTCGGGATTGTCGAGGCGACGGCCGCAGACCTCGGCCGGGTCCTGCCCCGAGCGGGGCGGGCCGGTGCCGTGCCGACGGACGATGAGGCGTTCTGGTCCGCGCGGGAGAGCCTCGGCCATGTGCGGGGGTTCGCCCGGGCGCGGATGGCGTCGCCGTGGGCGGTGCTCGGCGTGGTCCTCGTTCGGGTGCTGTCGCAGGTGCCCCCGTCGTACGTGCTGCCGGCAACGATCGGCGGCCACGCGAGCCTGAACCTGTTCCTTGCAGTCGTCGCGCCATCGGGGGGTGGGAAGGGCGCGGCGATGGGCGCGGCTGCGGACGCCTGCGACGTCGGGCCGGTCAACGTCTGGCCGGTGGGGACCGGTGAGGGTCTGGTGAAGACCTTCGTTCACTACGAGAAGCGCGACGACGGAGAGGGGGAGATTGTCCAGGACGAGGAGTCCGCGATCGTCGAGATCCACGAGGTCGACCAGCTCGGCGCGGTCAAGGGCCGCCAGGGCGCCACCATTCTCTCCGTCCTGCGCTCCGGGTGGATGGGCGAGGAGGTTGGGTTCAACAACGCTGACGCCACCCGCCGGCTGAAGGTCGCCGCGCACGCCTACCGCCTCGGCCTGATCGTCGGAGTCCAGCCAGGCCGGGCCGAGATCCTGCTCAACGAGAGCGAGACCGCTGGCGGCACCCCCAGCGGTTCGTGTGGCTTCCCGCCACCGACCCCGCCATGCCCGAGGTCACCCCACCCGAACCGGACCCGGACGTCTGGGAGCTGCCCGCCTGGCCGGGGCACGTCCCGTTCACCACGTGCCGGCATGTGCTCGACGTCTGCGCCGAGGCCACGTGGACCATCCGGGAGGCCCACTGGCGACTCCGATGCCCTCGATGGCCACGCGCTGCTGTGCCGGCTGAAGGTCGCCGCGGCGCTCGGTCTGCTCGACGGCCACGCAGCCGTCACCGCGCAGGACTGGGAGCTGTCCGGGGCGGTGATGGCCGTCTCGGACCGGACCCGCCGCGGGGTCCTCGACTCGCTGCGCCAGGCCGCCGCGGCGCGCAACCGGGAACGCGCCGAGGCGGACGCCGAGCGGGCCGTCACCATCGCGCGGCGCACCGACGACGACGCGGTCAAGAGCGCCTGTGCTGCGGTGATGCGACGTCTGGGCAGGACCGATGGATGGGTCGGTCACTCCGATCTCCGCTCGGCCGCCCGCCGCGGCCGCGGCTACCTCGACGAAGCAGTGGAGCGCCTCGCGGACGCCGGACAGATCGAGATCGAAACCTTCACCTACCAAGGTCAACAAGGGAGGCGGTACCGCCGTGTCCCGGCCTGAGACCCCAGGTGGGGCAGGTGAGGACGCAGTCCCGAGCTGCCCAGCGAATCGCGGGCATCCCGCCACGGAAAACCACAGGTCACAGAACTTCACCGCCCGCGCGAACCCTCGCATTCCGCCACCAGGTGGGGCCGCCTCACCTGTCGGTCCTCCCCTCACGTCCCTCCCTCAGAAGGTCCCCGTGACCACGACCAGCACCCCCGCCGAGGACGGCCGCTCTCGCTGCCGCTGCTGCCGCCGACCCCTCCGCGCCCCGACCTCCCGCGCACTGCTCGTCGGCCCGGCATGCCTCGCCCGCCTCCCCGCCAGCGACCGGCACCGTCTGGTCCTCGCCGCCCGGCAGGTGCCGGTACAGCCCGACCTGGACGCCGGATGATCATGCGCTCCGGCCCGTCCGGCCGGATCACGCTGGTGCGCCGCTCACCCGGCACCGCCCCCGACTGCCTCAACGGCCACCCCGCCCCAACCTCGACGACCAGGAGCTGATCATGACCACGAGTTTCGTCTACACGTTCGACTACAGCCCTGGCGGTGGTGACCACACCTGCACCGCCTGCCGGCTCCCGTTCCGGGCCCACATCACCGCCGTCCACTACCCGGCCCACACGGCCCAGCCCGGCCAGCCCCTCACCGACGGGCAGGTGCTCTGCCCTGACTGCCTGACCGCCGACTCCCCGCTGGTCGAGGCCATCGCCGGCCTCAACCAGCTGGCCGACGCCGCCGACGGCCACGACCACGTGCTCAGCCTTGCCGCGCAGATCATCTCCCAGATGCGCCGGGCGGCTCACGACCGCAACACCGCCGCCGTCGCCCGCGAGGCGGGCCTCACCTCCACCCCACCGCCCGCCGACATCACCGTCACGGCCACCGAGCTCTGCACTGACGCCGAGCTGCGCGTCCGCGGATACCTGCAAGGCGGCCGGCCCCGGGTGCAGATCGTCGACG
>NZ_CDWWXB010000302.1:0-3174 GCF_977971855.1 Frankia sp. CoWAU3
CCTTGTCGTGCACCTCCTTGGGCAGCTGACCAGGGACGGAGCCGTCGACGGAGGATGCCGGAGATCGCCGTCGCCGGGGCACCGGAGCCGTCGTTCCGGTCACCGACGGAAATCATCAGGAGTGCTACCGTCATTGCCGGAATGGGCATCGCCCGAGTACGACGGAAAGCATCGCTGTGCACGGATTACCTTTTGGGCCCGGGCGGGCCTGTCGGTGGGTTGCCGGTAGCCGGGGGAGACCCCCGCTTCTGATCACGTGATGCTTCCCTCGGACGTCGGCATCCTCTCCGTGGCGGTATGTTTCGTTTCCGTTGCCGATACGTTCGTTGTCGGTTCGCCGTCGGCGAAGCGCTGTCGGGGGCAGGGGCGGCCGCGCGTGCCATATTGGAAGCAACCCCGGGCAACACCCGGTCGATCGCCCGCCTTACACGATGAGGCGGTACCGCTCAGGCTTGTTCTTCCGCGAAACACGCACCACACGGGAGTATGAGCACATTGTAGCCGCAGCCCAGGTGGGACCGCGATCGTCGCGGGGTCCGCCGGCGGCTCGTTCGAGGAGCAACCTCCGTGACCGCAACCACTGACCAGCCGATTCTCGGTTCCACCACGTCGGACTTCGCCGGGCTCAGCCCGCGGCCGTCCGACGATGATCCCGCGTTTGCCCTGCACCGCGGAGGAAAGATCAGCATCAGCGTTACCGCTCCATTGAACAATCGGGAAGACCTGTCCCTGGCCTATACGCCCGGAGTCGCGCAGGTGTGTACCGCCATCGCCGGGACTCCGGCCCTTGCCGACGACTACACCTGGCGGTCTAACACCGTCGCCGTGGTCACCGATGGGACGGCCGTGCTCGGCCTCGGTGACATCGGCCCCGCGGCCTCCCTGCCGGTGATGGAGGGCAAGGCCGCACTGTTCAAGCGCTTCGGTGGTGTGGACGCGGTGCCACTGGCCCTTGCCTGCACGGACGTCGAGGAGATCGTCGACACCGTCGCGCGCCTCGCTCCGAGCTTCGGCGGGATCAACCTCGAGGACATCTCGGCACCGCGCTGCTTCGCCATCGAGCGCCTCCTGCAGGACCGCGTCGACATCCCGGTCTTCCACGACGACCAGCACGGAACGGCCATCGTCGCGCTGGCCGCGCTGGAGAATGCGGCGAAGCTCACCGGACGCACCCTGGGTGATCTGCGTGCCGTGGTGTCCGGCGCGGGCGCCGCCGGCGCCGCCGTGGCCCGCATCCTGCTGGCCGCCGGCATCGGGGACATCGCGGTTGGCGACAGCCGCGGCATCCTCTACGCCGGTCGGGACAACCTCACCCCGAGCAAGGCCGCGCTCGCCGCCGAGACCAACCGTGCCGGCCTGGCCGGGTCCATCACCGACGCGCTCGCCGGCGCCGATGTCTTCCTCGGGCTGTCCGCCGGGCAGGTCCCGGAGGAGGCGGTCGCCACCATGGCGCCGGAGGCGATCATTTTCGCGATGGCCAACCCCGATCCCGAGATCGACCCGGCGGTCGCCCACAAGTACGCGCGGATCGTGGCGACCGGTCGCAGTGACTACCCGAACCAGATCAACAACGTTCTCGCCTTCCCCGGAATCTTCCGGGGAGCGCTCGGCGTCCGGGCCAGCCGCGTGACGGAGGGCATGAAGCTCGCCGCCGCGAGGGCGCTCGCCGCGGTGATCGCGGACGAGCTGGCCGAGGATCTCATCATCCCAAGCGTGTTCGACGACCGGGTCGCCCCGGCCGTCGCCGCGGCGACGGCCGCGGCCGCGCGGGCGGACGGGGTGGCCCGCCGCTGACGAGGGCCGACTGATCGCCGGCGTGCCAGCCACAAGGCGTCCAGGGATCCCGGTGCACCTTCTCCGGGGTCCCTGGACGCCTCCACGGGGCCCGTGCCACGCGGGGTCCCCCCCTTGACGGTCGAGTCCCCCGCGTCCCGCTGCGGGTCCTGAGCCGCGTTCCCGGGCCGTTCGCGAGCCCGCGTGGTCTCAGCCCGTGTGGGTCTCAGCCCGTGTGGGGCTCAGACCCGGCCGCATCCCGGGCAGGGCCGGTTCTCCACCGCCTCCGCGAGCGGGCGCAGGGTCCCACATCCCTTGTAAGAGCAGCACACGAAGTCGGCGGGAGCCACCGTGATGACCGGTATGCCGTCCACGATGACCGTCGCGGGTGCCTCCGGGACGGGCGCGGGGTGTCGGCGGCGCCAGCCCAGCCGCCGGCTCGACCCGTTTCTGCGTGGCGAGTCGGGCATGTCCTCGTGGGTCACCACGGCCTGTTTACCATTGGACGTCCACCCTTGTTGTTCCCACGGTGTCGAGTTCAGCACACCGGCCTGGCAGGCGCGGTTGCCGGCCCGGATGGTCCCCTTCGTCCGTGGCGTCGCCTGTCGATTGTCCTGAGTGGATCCGCGCCGGTCGGCCTCGCTCGCGTCTGCACGCCAGTAGCCGTAGGTTCGAAGGGTGCTAGCCGCCGCCGCCATGTCCCTCCACCCCGATTCCCCGCTCGACGGCCTGGCCATCGGGGAGCAGCCCGAACCCGCGCCGCTCGACGGGTGGGTCACCGTCACGGTGCGGGCCGCCTCGCTCAACCATCACGACCTGTTCAGCCTGCGTGGAGTGGGCCTGCCCGCGGATCGGCTCCCGATGATCCTCGGCTGTGACGCCGCCGGGGTGACCCCCGACGGGCAGGAGGTCATCGTCCACAGCGTGATCGGTGATCCGGCAGCGGGCGGGGGGGACGAGAGGCTGGACCCGAAGCGGACCCTGCTGTCCGAGCTGTACCCGGGAACCCTTGCCGAGCGGGTCGCCGTGCCGCGGCGCAACCTGATCCCGAAGCCCGCAGGGTTGTCGTGGGAGGAGGCCGCCTGCCTGCCGACCGCCTGGCTCACCGCCTACCGGATGGTCGTCTCCCGGGCGGGGCTGCCCGCCGGGGGCGGCGGCACCGTGCTCATCCAGGGAGCCGGTGGGGGGGTGGCCACCGCGGCGCTGCTGATCGCCAAGGCCGCCGGGCACACCGTTTTCGTGACCTCGCGGGACGAGACCAAGCGGAAGCGGGCGGCCACCCTCGGCGCCGACGAGGTTCTCGAACCCGGTGCCCGGCTGCCGCGCCGGGTCGACGCGGTCATCGAGACCGTCGGCGCCGCCACCTGGGGTCACTCGGTGAAGGCAGTGCGCCCCGGCGGG
>NZ_CDWWXB010000303.1:0-2399 GCF_977971855.1 Frankia sp. CoWAU3
AGACAACCACCGGCACCACACCCCACGAGCCCCTCCGCACCCCCCAGGACCGCAACGTCACCTCCGGCCACGCCTGAATCCGACGCCCACCGGCCGAACCGGCCCCCACCACCGCCCAACACCTGACCCGCGGCCGCACGCAACCAGCCGACACAACACGATGCGATACCCGGCCGGACCCGACGCGGCCACCACGGCCGCCCGGGCACGGCTCAACCCGCCCCGTGCCCGGCAGCCCACCCCATGAACACGACACAACAAACCGACCGCGGACACGGCGAAAAGCCGGACACGGCAACCACTCCGCGCCCGACCCCTACCGCACAACCACCCAAACGATCAGGCTGAACGCCTGTCCGTACCGGTACCCCGCAGAACGGCCAACCGCTCCGCCAGGACCTCCTCAAGGTCATCCGTCGTCCGACGCTCCATCAGCATGTCCCAGTGCGTACGCGGCGGCTTCGCCTTCTTCGGCTCAGGCCGCTCACCATCGACGATGACCGACGCCCCACCACAAACCCTGCACTCCCACACCGACGGCACCTCGGCCTCAGCCGCGAAGGGCATGGTGAACTGGTGGCCGTTCGGACAGTCGTAGGACGCGGACTGCCGTGGGGCAAGCTCGGTGCTGCGGTCAGTCTCGTAGGACACAGCACCGAGACGGCTTCCCCGCAGGATGCGCTCGCCCATATAACTCCTCCGAGCGTCGAGACGTGTGCAACTACCCCTCGATAACGTTCCAGCCAGCCCAGGCGTTCCCACCGACGAAGGACCACCAGCACAACTATGAACACCCAACGCTCCCACTCCACCACAAAATACCGCACCGCCCCCTCCCGAACCCTGCACACCACCACCCTCGGCATCACCCGCGCCACCATCGGCATCCTCGCCCTCAGCCGCCCCGTCGACACCATCCGCCTCACCGGCGTCGACCGCGTCACAGCCGGCAGGCTCGCCTGGCTCGCCGGCATCCGCGACCTCGCCCTCGGCACCGGCCTCCTCCACGCCCTGACCACCCACCGCGACACCACCACCTGGCTGTGGGCCGGAATGATCGCCGATGCCGCGGACGTTGCCGTCCTTGCAACCGCCACCACCCGCGGCGAACTCCCACCCATGGTCGGCACCGCCATGACCACCGCCGCCCTCGGCGGCGTCACCGCCGCCGTCCCCTCGCCCTGCCCCGGCACCACCCGAACACCGACCCACCACCGAACACCGACACCGGGGGAGAGCACCACCACCCCACCCCACCCGCAGAAAGGCAGCCACGACACCATGACCGACCCCCACGACACCACCGGACCCGACAAAATCGTCAAGACCGACGAGCAGTGGCGCGCCGAACTCGACCCCGAGCGCTACGCCATCCTCCGCCACGCCGCCACCGAACCCCCCTTCACCGGCGCCTACACCTACAGCAAAGAAAACGGCACCTACCGCTGCGGCGGCTGCGGCGCCGCCCTGTTCACCTCCGACACCAAATACGACTCCGGCTCCGGCTGGCCCAGCTTCACCCAACCTGCCGTCGCCGACGCCCTCGAACTCGTCGAAGACCACTCCCACGGCATGATCCGCACCGAAGTCCGCTGCGCCCGCTGCGGCGGACACCTCGGCCATGTCTTCGACGACGGACCCGGCCCCACCGGCCAGCGCTACTGCATGAACAGCCTCGCCCTCGACCCCCACTGAAGCCGCCTCCAGGTAAACCGTTTCCCCCGCAGCCCGGGCTGCCAGGCACAGGGAAGCACCTCCCACACCTCGGCGGGTTCACGCCGGGCTCTCCCCCACCCACCAAAAACGCCGATAATGAGCATTATGTCAAGTGGAGCTGGTCGCAGGGTCTCCCCTCCTCGGCTCCGGGCCGCTCAGCCGCAGTTGATCCACCGGCCCGGCTGAACGTAACGCACCTCGACCGGTGGCGTCCCCGGCCAGCGATGCCCCCGATCCGGATGCGGCCGGTCAAACCCAGCCGCCACCGGCCATACGAGGCTTCCATGCCTACCAATGATCAACTTGGCTTGATCTGCTCTTACTCCCCTGGTGCTGGTTGGTGTTTTTGTTTTTGATCATGGTATACGAGATGTCGTCAACACTGTTGATTATCTTGAAGTGAATGTGGAGGACCTGGGCACGGTCCGCGGTCCCCAAACGGACCGTCACCGCCCATGCCTTGAACAGCTCGGCAGCCGCGCCCTGGATGACGGCGTTACGGGCGAACCTGCCCCGGGACGGCGACGTTCGCCGCCGCGTCGGGATCGTCGGGCGGGTCGGGGTCGGTGAGGCCGCCACCCGGTGCGGTGCCGCACCGGGTGGCGGATCCGGCCGCCGTACCGTCCTCCCCTGGTCTGGCCGTACATCGCGGCGAGCATCGCAACCTTCGCCTCGGCCCGGTC
>NZ_CDWWXB010000303.1:2528-3263 GCF_977971855.1 Frankia sp. CoWAU3
GACCGGGGCGTACATGTCCGTGTCGGCGGTGGCGTGAACGAGCGCCGGATCATCCGAGACGACGGCGCGCACTCTCGGCTCGATCTGGCCGAGGTCGGCGCGGACGAACAGGTGACCGGGCTCGGCGACCACGGCGGCGGGCATGTTATGCAGACCGGCCTGGGCGATCATCCGGCCGGCGCCGCCGTCGCTGCCCTGCCAGGCGCCCCGCAGCCGTCCGTCCGGGCCGACGTGGGTGTCGAGCCAGCGGTAACCGTAGGTCGTCGCGACCCGTTCGGTGCGCCGCCAGGCGAGCAGCGCCGCGACGGCGGGATGCGCGCCGCGCAATGGTTCGAGCCGAGTTGGCACTGCTGGCGTTGGCCGATCAGGCTGGCTGGGTGAGTTCGGAGAAGGTCGCGTACCTGCGGGCGGATGTGGAGCGGCTGTGCTCTGAGCTGGCCGAACTGGCGCCCGCGCTGCGGCTGCGGATGTTGACGGAGCTGCGGGCCGCGCTGGAGGAGGTGACCTTGCCAGCGCTGGCGGCGGCGATGGCCGCCGCTCAGGACGAGGGGTGGGGGGTGCGGCGGATCGGTGCGTTCGTCGGGCTGTCGCACGAGCAGGTTCGGCGCACGCTCGCGGCCGGCGCGCCCGTCGCCGGTGAGTAGCCGGGCGTCACTGGGTCGGCGACGGGGACCGCAGGGGCCGGAACCGGCCGGCGCGGATGTCGTCGGGCAGCGAGAAGTTTTGACCTCCTCT
>NZ_CDWWXB010000304.1:0-3103 GCF_977971855.1 Frankia sp. CoWAU3
GGAAGACAGGGCTAGCGGGGGTCCGCGCCCGCGCTCAGCGCAGCAGTCCGCGCAGCCGCGCCTGTTCCTGCAACCAGTACATCTCCTGCGCCCACAACCGCAGCCGCTCGACGGCGGCGAGCTCGCCGGCCAGAGCCTGCGCCACGGACGGCCGGCTCAGTACCGCAACGCCGACGGGCGCCCACGGCCAGGCGGCCTCCTCCTCGCAGGCTCGCTGGTAGGCGGCCCGCCGCAGGGCTATCTCGGCGAGGGCGAAATCGATCTGCTCGGAGAGCAGGTCGAGACGCGCGAGCAGGTCCGCGTCACGAACCCACGGACGGCCGCTATAAGCGGGCAATGGAGCGGGCCGCGCAGACATGTTGGGGGAAGGGTACGAGCCCGCGGACACCGGGAACAACACGCATCCCGGAACAGACCTCTGAGCTGCGGTTCATTCTTCCAGCCGGCCGGAATCGGCGGCCCCCTCGGGGAGAACCCGGTGGACACCCGAGTCGGGTGAGACGACTGTCGGGACGTGAGCAACGCAGGTCCGAGGGTAACGCCTACGGTACGGCGTCCATGGTGCCGATCAGATCCGTAAGCCAGCCTGGGGGTCTTTCGGTGAGTCTCACACCACCCGTCCTGCTGATGGTGCTCGGTTTTCCACTCTTCGTAATGGCGGGGATGCTCATGATGGGCGGAATCGAGAAACGTCTGATCGGCTCCCGCGGGTTGCTCTCCCTGGTCACCGAGGACGGCACCGCCTCGGTGGGTGACTCCGGACCAGCCGGTGCACGACCGTCACCCAGCGCACCCGCCACCCTCAGCGCACCCGCGTCATCGGGCGATCGGACGTCACCGCTCATTGGCTGAGCCGTCTCCCAGCCCGCTGGATGCGGACAGTCGAGGGGGCGCTCAGCGGCGGCGGGATCCCCCACCGACCCGCAGCCGACCGTCGAGACCGGCCTCCCGCAACAACGCGGCGAACGCCGGTGTGGGTGCCTGGATCTCCAGACATGAGTGCACCCGGCGGAGCAGCAGATCGGCGCGGAGCAGAGCGGCGAGCCCCGGGATGTCGATCGAGCGTAGGCCCGCGACATCCACCGTGACCGTCCCCCCGCCCCGGCCGAGATGCTCGCCGATCTGCTCACGGAACCGGAGCCGCCCGGCCGTGTCGAGTTCCCCGGCGAGTTCGATGAGCACGTCCTCGCCTGTCCGCCGCACGGACATCCGCAAGGCTCCAGCATCCACCCGCATGACTTCCACCCCCCGATGTCGTCACCGCGCGGGGCCACCCCCAATCGATTACGCAGAGTAACATGCCTCGGTTGGCTGGATCCCCGGCGGGCGTCAGCCGGCCCGCAGACGCTTGATCAGAGCGTTCGTCGAGCTGTCATGCCCCAGCTCCGGTTCCTGCTCGGACCCGAGTTCCGGAATGATCCGACCGGCCAGCACCTTGCCGAGCTCCACGCCCCACTGGTCGAAACTGTTGATCCCCCAGATGACCCCCTGGGTGAACACCTTGTGCTCGTACAGTGCGATCAGCTGACCGAGGGTGAACGGAGTCAGCTTCTGGGCCAGCAGGGTGTTCGAGGGTCGATTACCCGGGAAGGTCCGATGAGCAACGAGGTCCGGCGTGACACCCTCGGCGGCCACCTCCGCGGCTGTCCGGCCGAACGCGAGGGCCTCTGTCTGCGCCAGGAAGTTGGCCAGCAGCAGGGCGTGCTGGTCCACCCCGGCGCCATCCGCCGTGCCCACCCCGGGATGGTTCGGCCGGACGAAGCCGATGAAATCGGCCGGAACGATCGTCGTCCCCTGGTGCAGGAGCTGGTAGTACGCATGCTGTCCGTTCGTGCCGGGAGTCCCCCAGACGATCGGTCCGGTCGGCGTCGACACGGGCCGCCCGGTGAGATCGACCGACTTCCCATTGCTCTCCATGTCCAACTGCTGGAGATAAGCCGGGAATCGGCCCAGGTAGTGGCTGTACGGCAGCACCGCGTGCGTCGCTGTACCGAAGAAGTCGCGGTACCACAGGCCGATCAGACCGAGCAGAACCGGAAGGTTCCGCTCGAACGGAGCCGTCCGGAAGTGCGTGTCCATAGCGGCGAAACCGGCGAGGAACTCCCGGAAGTTCGGCGGCCCGATCGCGATCATCAGCGAGAGGCCGATCGCGCAGTCCACCGAGTACCGGCCGCCCACCCAGTCCCAGAACTCGAACATGTTCACGGTGTCGATACCGAACTCGGCGACCTTCTCGGCATTCGTGGAGACCGCGACGAAGTGCCGGGAAACGGCGTCCTCGCCGAGCAGGCCGGTGAGCCAGGACCGTGCGGCCCGCGCGTTAGAGATCGTTTCCAGGGTGGTGAACGTCTTGGACGAGACGATGAACAGGGTGCTGGCCGGATCGAGATCGGCGGTGGCCTCCCAGATGTCGGTGGGGTCGACGTTGGAGACGAACCGGACTTCGATCGACCGGTCGGCATAGCCGCGCAGGGCGTCGTAGGCCATGGCGGGTCCCAGGTCGGAGCCGCCGATGCCGATGTTGACCACCGTCCGGATCCGCTCACCGGTGGCCCCCAGCCAGTCCCCCGACCGCACCCGGTCGGCGAATTGGGACATCGCGTCGAGCACCCGGTGCACGTCGGGGACGACGTCGACGCCATCCACCTCGATCCGGGTTCCGGCCGGGGCGCGCAACGCCACGTGCAACACCGGTCGGTTCTCGGTGACGTTGATTCTCTCGCCCCGGAACATCGCCTCGATCCGGTCCGCCAGCCCGGCGCGCCGGGCCAGCGCGGTCAGCAACTCGACGGTGCGCGCGGTCAGCCGGTTCTTGGAGTAGTCAAGATAGAGTCCGTCCGATTCGGCGGCGAACGTCTCGCCACGCCGGGGATCGGCGGCGAACAGATCCCGCAGGGACACCTCGGAGATCTCGCGCAGATGCGCGGTGAGCGCCGCCCATTCCTCGGTCGCGGTGATGTCCAGCGGAGCCACCGGGGCAGCGGGCTCGGTTGTCGACATGACGTGGGATGCCCTTCCTCGCAGGTTCAACGTGTGCCGCAGTGCCCATCATCCGCACTGCGGCAGCGGCGACGCTCGTCAGCCCCGTCGGCATGCCCGTGTC
>NZ_CDWWXB010000305.1:0-3052 GCF_977971855.1 Frankia sp. CoWAU3
AGGCGACCGCAGGCACACGGCGGTATGGCGAAGCCGGGCGGTCAACATCGCCTGGCCAGACTCTGGATCTTCGTCGCGGCACGCTGTAGCACCGGGTGCTACGCTGTCGGGGTGAGTACTCCTGAGATCACGCAGCGGGATCTGCGGTCGAGGTCGCGGGAGATCATGGACGCCGTCGAGCATGGGCAGTCGTTCACGGTCACTCGGGATGGTCACCGGATCGGGCAGCTCGTCCCGCTCCGGCGCCGGCGCCGGTTCGTCTCGCGGCAGGAGTTCGCCGCGATGTCGCGCAACGCACCTGACACCGGCCTGGAGGCGTTCCGCGCCGACCAGGAGGCCGCGGCCGACCACGAGGCGACGGATGCCTATGACCAGTGAGCCCGTCCGGCAGGGCCTGCTGGACACCAACATCCTGATCCTGCGCCGCTGGGTCGACGTCGCCGAGCTTCCGGACGAGATGGCGATCAGCGTGGTGACGCTGGCGGAGCTGTCCGCCGGGCCGCACCAGGTCCGCCGTAACGACGAGCAGGACCTGTACGACGAGCATGAGGAACGGGCACGGCGCATGGAGATCCTCCAACGTGCCGAGAACGAGTTCGACCCGATCCCGTTCGACGCCGAGGCGGCGCGGGTCTACGGCCGACTGTCCGCGGCCGTCGTTGCCGCGGGCCGCAAACCGCGCCGCCGGACCGCCGACCTGATGATCGCCGCCACGGCGGTCGCGGAGGACCTTCCACTGTTCACCACCAACCCCGGCGACTACACCGGCCTGGAAAGACTTTTGCGCGTCGTCCCGGTCACGAGGCCGCCTGTACCCCACGAGAAAAAGCCCTAACCCAGCCGGGGCGGCGAGGCTGCTGCCATGCGTCGATGGCGGACGTTTTCGGGTGTCACGGGCCGCACCCCGATCTGGCCAGCCGGATCCGGGAACCCCAGACCGACCATGACGACACGATCAACCCGGTAAGCCCAGCGCGACAGTCTGGGGCAGCGCAGCGATCATGGGGAGGTGTAGCAACGGGTGTAGCAACGCCGGCGAACCGGCGCGCACGTCGACGGCCTTCCACACACGGCAGCACATGTCCACGGACGCTGACATCACGGTCGGTTCGGCCTGAAAAGCGGAAGGTCGGCGGTTCGACCCCGCCCCTGCTGGCGCTCCCGGCGTCTCGGACCAGTCGTACGCGTTCTGCGCCGGGGCGAAGCCCTCGATAGCCATCGCATCACTCCGAATGCACGGGTACGGGAAGGGCGTGACACGCCTCGACCCTCCAGGCCGAGGCGACATCGAACCCGGGGCAGTTCACGGCGAACCGCCTGGCGAGGTGTAGGATTTCACCTCGCCAGGCGGTTCCGTGTGGTCGTTTTACCGGGTGACGGGCTATTCGTCGGCGGCGTCCGCGACGAACCGCTCGGCCGTTGCCGCGTCGACCCCGAGCGAGTGCAGCGCCCCGGCGCCGTTCTCCTCCTCCAACAATCCCAGCAGAACGTGGCCGGTGCCCACACCGTCGTCGCCGAGCCGTAGGGCTATCCGGAACGTCAGTTCGAGCGCCTTCTTCGCGCGGGCGTCGTACGGAATCATCACCGGATCGGTGTCGTTGCGCGCCGGCAGGGTCGCCGCAACCGTGTCTCGCGCCTGGCCGAGGTCGACACCCTGCGCCCGCAACGCGGCGACCGCGGTGCCGTCGGTGCTGAGCAGGCCGAGGATCAGGTGCGCGGGTACGATCTCGGCGTTGCCTGCCAGCTTGGCCTCGTTCATGCTCGCGACGACCGCGTTGTGGGCGAGCTTGGTGAGCTTTTCGAAAGTGTGAGCCGGAGCGGCGGCGGGCTTGCCGACGAACCGTTTCTGCGCGGCCTGCTTGGTGACGCCCATCCTGCGGCCGATGTCGGTCCAGGACGCCCCGGAACGACGGGCCCTGTCGACGAAGTGACCGATCAGGTGATCGGCGATCTCGCCGATCTGGTCAGCCATCTGCACCGCGTCGGCCAGATTGTCGAGGGCGTCGGTGTTGGTCTTGGTGATCGCTGTGATCAGGTCGTCGAGCCTGACTGGCGGAGTAGTCTGGGTCATGTCGTCAACCTTAGGTTGTCTACGTCGCTGGCGTCAAACAGGAGCTGACGGTCCGCCGTCGAGACGCCCGACCGCCGGCGCTCCTACCAGGTGATCGGCATTTCGGCCGGACCGAACGCCTGGATCGAGTGGTACTTGTGCGTCAGCTCCGCCTCGGGCACCGCCAGCGCGAGCGTGGGAGCCCGCTCGAACAGTGTCGTGTAGACGATCTCCAGCAGATCCGGCACCAGGTGATTCGCCGGGTACTGGTGCGGTCCGTGACCGAACGCCATGTGCCTGACCGGCTGTTCCCGCATGAGGTTGAGCTGATGGGGATGCGGGCATACCGACGGGTCGCGGTTTACGGGCAACGTCGGCACTGCCAGGCCGTCACCCGCCTTGACCAACGCGTCGCCGATCAGCACGTCGTCCGTCGCCAGCCGCATCGGGGTGCCGTCGTTGACCGAGAAGAACCGCAGCATCTCGTCCACCGCGACGCTCAGCCGCTCCGGGTGGGCGAGCAGCGTCGCCCGCTCCTCGGGATGGTTCAGCAGGGTGAGCACGCCCAGCGAGATCATCGTGGACACCGAGTTGTGAACGGTAAACGTTCAGGCCGTGTGCTGGCGGCGGGATTCCGTGGCATCGAGTGATGGCCGGTCGGCGGGTGGCGCCTCCGGTCACGCGTGGGTTGTGGGCTGGGTCAGGTCGGTGCGGGGAGGGCGGCGTCGTGGCGGGCGAGGTTGGTGTGGTGGACCAGGCCGCGCAGCGCCTCGGCGATCTGCTCGGGCCAGGTCTCGTCCGGGTGGACCTCGGCCGCGCCGGTCAGGTCGCGTTGCAGGTGGGCGGTGCAGACCTGGTGGAGCAGGCCGGCGAAGACAGCCTCGTCTGGTTCGTGGTCCGCGCTGTCGGGGATGTCGCGGTCCGCGGGGTCGCCGCCGGCGGCGAACGCGGGGTGGTCATAGAGGTGGTAGCGGTCGTGGACGACGGTCGCGCCGGCCCGGG
>NZ_CDWWXB010000306.1:0-645 GCF_977971855.1 Frankia sp. CoWAU3
GCTCCGGCTCCCACACCTGGTCGACCCGGGGGGCGGGCCGACCAGGTGTGGGAGCCGGAGCGGATCACGGTGGGCGCCGGGCGCCGGGAACCGCCGGGGTAGCGCGGTCACCCGGGGAGCCGGCAGATTCACCGACCCGGATTCCCCGACGATGGGAGGCCCGGCAGGGGGTCTCGCGCTGTCCTCCGTCATGGCCCCTCTTCGCCGACGGGCACCATTCGCGTACCGGGTCCACCCGCCACCGTGCCGTCATTCCCCGACGGGTCGTCCCCGAGCGCCGTCGTCCGGTCCGTTCGTCGCCTTGTCCGTGCGACGGCTTGTCGGAATGCCGTGGCGCGGTGGATCCCCGTGGTCGGGCGGTGTGCGCTGGTACGCGACCAGCCTGCCATGCGGTCGGGTTGTCCGCCGTGACGGAGCCCGGTTGCATCGGCTACAGGTTGTTTGGAGGGCGAGTTTGGAGGGCGAAGGCCCTGGGACGCGTTCCACCGAAATGCCGCACCCACGATCGGGTGGTCGAGGATCGGGCGGTCGAAGCCGGTGCCGACCCGGTCACTGCCGGCGCTCGGCGGCGCGGGCCTTCACGGTCGCCCCGAGGCCGCGCGCGGCGGTTTCGGCACGCTGCTTCAGCGGCCCGAGGGTGCGGCG
>NZ_CDWWXB010000306.1:1160-1938 GCF_977971855.1 Frankia sp. CoWAU3
GGTGCAGCCAGGTGACGGTCGTCGCGGGGGTGACCGGGAGAGCCCGTCGGCGGCCGGCGTCGCGAACCTCCGCCACCACGGTCACCGGTACCCGAGCGGGCAGCCGTTCCAGCACCGTCGCCAGCGCGGGCAGGCCGGTCTCGTCGGCGGCGAGCAGGTGATGCGCGGCCGACGTCCGCACCTCGTATCCACCCCCCGGTCCGGCGATGGCGAGATGGTCACCGGGCCGGGCGGTACCCGCCCACCGCCCGGCCGGACCCTCGCCGTGCAGGAGCATCTCGATGTCCAGTTCGAGGGCCTCAGCGTCGAACCGGCGCGGGGTGTAGGTCCGCACGATCGGGCGGGGTGTACCCGCCGGGAAGACGGGGCGTCCGTCCGGCCCCCAGCTCGGAACGGTCGGTTCGGTCTGTCCGTCGGCCGGCAGGAAGATCTTCACGTGCTGCGCGGCCCGGGGCAGCGAGAATCCGGCCAGCGCCGGCCCACCGAGTGTCACCGTCACCATGTCCCCGGTGAGCGGGGTGACGCGGACGACCCGCAGCCGGCGCGGGGCCGGCCGGGCGCGCCGCGGCGCGGGCCGGTTCTCCGCCGACGTCGACGGGCGGCCGTCGCGCCCGTCCGGTAGTCCGGTCGGGCGGGGCGTGGATGGTGGCGTGGATGGTACGGAGGAGTCCGGCCCGAAGGTCGACATCGGTTCTTGCGTCCTGTCTCTCGTGACCGCGGGCCGGACTGGTCCTGGCCCGCACGGACGGGCTTCAGGCCCGAGACGGGGCTGTCCCGA
>NZ_CDWWXB010000306.1:2301-3924 GCF_977971855.1 Frankia sp. CoWAU3
CGCGACGGTTGTTCCGTACCTGCTTCGGGTCTGCGCCGGATCTGCGCCGACATGATTGTCCTTCTTGACAAGGAAAATTTTCGGTAGGATGATGAGGCGCATGTTGGAGGTCGCAGTGATCGATGACCCGGCCGCAGCGGGGGCCGCGCTCGACCCGGTCCGGGCGAGGTTGCTGGCCGCGCTCACGGAGCCGGGTTCGGCCAGCACCCTGGCCACTCCCGTGGGGCTGTCACGTCAGCGGGTCAATTACCACCTGAGGGCCCTGGAGCGTCACGGGCTGGTCGAACTCGTCGAGGAACGCAGAAGGGGCAACTGCACCGAGCGCGTACTACGGGCGACGGCGGCCTCCTATGTGATCTCGCCGACCGCGTTGCCGGCGGTCGCCCCGGATCCCGGCCGGTCGCCGGATCAGCGCTCTGCCCGATGGCTGCTAGCGCTCGGTGCCCGGCTGGTGCGGGAGGTCGGCGACCTCATCACCGGTGCCACCGCCGCCCGGCAGCGGCTGGCGACGTTCGCGATCGACAGCGAGATCCGGTTCGCCTCCGCCGCGGACCGCGCCGCGTTCGCAGCGGAGCTCGGGGAGACGGTTGCCGCCCTCGTCGGCAGGTACCACGACACCACCGCCACGGGCGGGCGCTCCCACCGTTTCGTCGTCGCCCTGCACCCGAGCGTCACGCGGCCCGAGCGGGTGGCTGTCGGCTCCGATGCGGGATCCGAGGCGGGGGAGAGCATCCTCGGCCTCGGCACCGCCGGTCCCACCGGCATCGACAGCCCCACCAACGCAGCCGGTCCCACCAACGCAGCCGGCCCAACCGGAACCGATGGCCCCAGCGCAACCAAGGAGAACCAGAGATGTCCCGTGAGTTCGAGATCCGCCGCGAGGGTGTGCTGTCCACCTCCCCGGAGGAGTACTGGGACGCCGTGACCACCGGTAACGGCGGATGGCTGTGGCCGATGGAGTTCGAGCCCCGCCAGGGTGGCGCCGCGCCCTTCGGGGGCACGGTCACCGTCTGGGATCCGCCGCACCACCTCGTCACCCGGGTGGAGGGTGCGGACGGCTGGTTCAACCAGCTGGAACATGTGATCGAGGGCCGGGACGGCGGCACGACCTCCTTCCGCTACGTCCACAGCGGGATCTTCGTCGACGACTGGGAGAACCAGTACGACGGCGCCAGCCAGCACACCGACTTCTACCTGCACACGCTCGGTCAGTACCTGCGGTACTTCAGCCGCCGGCCGGTGACCTACGTCGCGGCCGACGCGCCGGCGTCCTCGACCGCGCCGGACGCGTTTGTCCGGCTGCGCCACGAGCTAGGCGTCGCCGACGAGGTCGGCCAAGGCGACGCGGTGCGCCTCACCCTCCCGGGCATCGACCCGCTGGACGCCGTGGTCGACTACCTGCATCCCCACTTCCTTGGCCTGCGGACCGGCGACGGGCTGTACCGCTTCTTCGGCCGCAACGCCTTCGGCGCCCCGATCGGCATCGCCCTGCACCTGTTCGCCCCCGGCACCGACCAGGCGAAGACTACTCAGGCCTGGACCGACTGGCTACAGGACGTGTTCGCTTAATCGCCTTTGCGGCAATCTCTATCATTGAGCCTTTTCAAAGTTGGCTTTCCTAAA
>NZ_CDWWXB010000307.1:0-3042 GCF_977971855.1 Frankia sp. CoWAU3
GTACGTCACACCACGCGACCTTCGCGCAGCCCTGCGCTGTTACCCACCACCCTTCCCTGCACCGTGACGGCCACGGCGGAACTCAACGGTCCGCCAAGCGTGCCCAGATCCGTCATCGTGCCGTTCGACCACCGGTAGGCGTGCTGCTCGCCCGTATTGGTGGTGCTGGTCCCCACGATGAATCCGGTGTCGCTGACGTCGACCGCGGTACTGGACTGTCCGCCCTGACTGGGGGTGCCGCCGAGGAATCCCAGCGACTGATAGACGCCACGGTTCCAGCGGAACGCCTCCCGGCTGTAACGCGTGGTGTTCTCGCCGACGACCACGCCGGCCTCGCTCACCGCGGCCGGCCGGCTGTTCCCCGGCAGGCTGCGCACCGTACCGTCGTGGTAGACGAACCCACTGAGCTCGGATGATGAGGTCTGCCAGTAGCCCGCGAAAAGGCCTGCGGTGTTGCCGCCGGTGAGGAGACCGGAGACCCCGGTCGGGGATGGAATGTCCACGACGGCGGGTCGGGTGGGCGCGGGTGGGGAGGACGGCGCCGCGGTGGCCGCGCCCGCCGCGGTGGCGGAGCCGAGGTAGCCGAGCGACCAGGGCGCGAGGGTCGTGGCCACCGTGGCGGCACGGATGAATGTCCTTCGATCGTTCATCGCGAAATGATCTCCTCTGGTCGGCTGCCACGGTCAGCCGTCGATGGTGATCGGCCGACGTCGGTCGACCGGCTGGAGGAGTTCGTGGAGCCATCACGCAATGCCAACTCTCCGAGGCCGGAGGATTGCAACATGATCTACCGTCGTCAACCAACGACACGCTGGCACCGTCGGCGGCTCACCCCCTCGGCTTGGCGGTGACGGTCGGGTCAGGATGAAGGACGATGTTTCGCCACCAGGCCGGGCGCACCAGTGGGACACTGACCGGGTGAATGCGCTCGGGACGAGCCGTGACTCCGCGCCGGCAGCGATGTCCTCTGACGCCCGGCGGATCCTCGTCGTCGGCAGCGGCGGGGCGGGCAAGAGCACCCTGGCGCGTGAGCTCGCGCGCCAGACCGGACTGCCGCTCGTGCATCTCGACCGGTACTTCTGGCAACCGGGATGGGTCGAGACACCCACGGCGCAATGGCGGTCCGTCGTTGCCGACCTCGTCGCCGAGCCCGCATGGGTGATGGACGGGAACTACGGCGGCACGCTGGACCTGCGCATTCCCGCCGCCGACCTCATCGTGTTCCTGGACCTGCCGCGGCGGATCACCATCCCACGAGTCCTGCGACGCTGGGCACGGTGGCACGGGCGGAACCGTCCCGACCTCGCCGCGAGCTGCCCAGAACGGCTTGCCCTCGCTTTTCTCACGTGGCTGTGGAGATATCCGAGTACCAGCCGCAACCGTCTCGCCGACAGCATCGCCGAACACCACGCCGGACACCGGGTCGTTCGTCTGTGTACCCCGCGTGAGGTTCGTCTCTGGCTGGCCGCCGTGGCCTATTCGGGAGTTCCAGCGGCCCGCCCGTGACGGCCACCGGCCGTCACCCGGCCGTCGGCTAGCCGTCACCCGGCGGCCGTCGCCGGTGAATGTGGGGGGACCTGAGCACGGTCTGCGGTCCCTGGACCGTGCCTTGCTCCCCACGTGCCTTGCTCCCCACAATGTGGCCGGCGTCGGTGCTTCCCGCGCCCGAGGGTTCCCCTCGGTGGTGGGTATGACGGTACCGGGCACCTGTGTGCCATGTTGGCGTAGCGTGCTCGCTCGGGCTCTGCCGGATGTCGGGGGACCGCGCCGGACGCCTGGCTGACCCGGGCATGACCCGGCTTGGAGACCGGATCGGACCCGGGCATGACCCGGATCGGAGACCCGAATAGAACCCGGACATGATCTGACGACCGTGACGCGAAGGGCCGATAGTGAGCGCAGTGACAATCGACGGCAAGGCCGTCGCCCGCAGAGTGCGTGAGAAGGTGGCCAGGGAGGTCGCTGAGTTCCGCGACCGGACCGGCATCCAGCCCGGCCTCGCGACCGTGCTCGTGGGTGACGACCCCGCGTCCGCCGTGTACGTCGGTGGCAAGCGTCGGGCCTGTGTCGAGGCCGGCATGGCCGACCTGCATCAACACCTGCCGGCCGACACCTCCCAGGAGAAGGTCGCGGCGCTCTTGGATGATCTTTCCGCCGATCCGGCCGTGTCGGGTATTCTGCTGCAGCTTCCGGTGCCCGAAGGCTTGGACGGGGCCGCGCTCGTCGGCCGGATCCCACCCGGGAAGGACGTTGACGGGCTCACCACCGCCAGCGTCGGTCTGCTCGCCCGGGGTCTGCCGGGTCTGCGGCCCTGCACACCGTCCGGGATCATCGAGTTGCTGGACTCCTACGACGTCGAGTTGTCCGGTACGCCCACGGTCGTCGTCGGTCGTTCGGAGCTGGTCGGTCGTCCGGTGGCAGCGCTGCTGGTGGGACGTAACGCGACCCTAACGATCTGTCACTCCCGTACACGGGACCTGGCGGCGGTCTGCCGCGGCGCCGACGTGCTCGTCGTCGCAGCGGGAAAGCAGGCGATCATCGGCGCCGACGCGGTGAAGCCGGGCGCCACCGTCATCGACGTCGGCATGCACCGGACCCCGCAGGGCCTGCGTGGCGACGTGGATTTCGAGGCGGTGCGCGAGGTGGCCGGGAAACTGACCCCGGTGCCGGGCGGGGTGGGGCCGATGACGATCGCGATGTTGCTGCGCAACACCCTGCTCGCTGCGCAGGCCGCCACCGGGGCTGACGGTCCGGGCTGACGGTCATCGCAAGCCGCTTACCGCACCGAGTCACCCCGGGCTTGCGGGTCACATCCCTGACGTGAAGGTTTTCATCGGTTCTTCGCCCGCCGGCCGGTGGGGCCTACGAGTTCTGTCGGTGGCATGCGCCAGAATCGCCATCGTTGGGCAGGATGTGCGTTCGGCGTGGGGAGACGGGCATGACCAGCGGGGACGAGTCCGAGCTCAGGGACGGCGGCGGGTCGGCGGCACGGGCGCCGTCCTCGCCAGCGCCAGCGGCGCAGACCCCGCCAGCGCCCCCGCC
>NZ_CDWWXB010000308.1:0-1720 GCF_977971855.1 Frankia sp. CoWAU3
CCTCCACCGACACCCGGTCATACCCCTACCCAGTCAACATCCCACCGGTTCACCGAACACTTACGTCCCGGGAGACCATCAGCAAGATCACGGATGGGGTGGTGGAAGAGGTCCGGGCCTGGCAGTCGGCGCCGTTGGAACCGGTCTATCCGATCCTCTGTATCGACGCGCTGTGGGTGAAGGTCCGCGACGGCCATACGGTGGTCAACAAGGCCGCGTACCTGGTCGTCGGGGTGGACTGTGACGGGGTCAGGCATGTGCTGGGCATCTGGGTGCAGTCCAGTGAGGGTGCGAAGTTCTGGCTGGGGGTGCTGACCGAGCTGGCCAACCGTGGCGTGCGCGATGTGCTCATCGCGTGCTGCGACGGGGTGGTGGGGCTGCCCGAGGCGATCGAGGCGACCTGGCCACACACCGTGGTCCAGACCTGTGTCGTGCATCTGATCCGCGCGTCGCTGCGGTATGTCTCCTACACCGACCGCAGGCCGATGGCCCGGCTGCTGCGGACCGTCTACACGGCGCCGACCGTCGAGGCGGCCGAGGACGCGCTGCTGGCCCTGACCGAGCATGAGCTGGGCCGTCGCTACCCGGCGGCGGTCGCGGTGTGGGAACGGGCCTGGGAGCGGTTCATCCCGTTCCTGGCGTTCCCGGCGGCGGTGCGGCGGATCATCTACACGACGAACAGCATCGAGAGCCTGAACTACCAGCTTCGGAAAATCATCAAGAACCGGGGGCATTTCCCCACCGACGACGCGGTCGTCAAGCTGCTGTGGCTGGCGATCCGGGACATCGAGGACAAACGCGCCCGAGCCCGTCAGGCCGAACGCGGCAAGCCGGCCAGCCGACGCAACGCGCCGGGCCGGCTCGTCGAAGGCGCCACCACCCAGCACTGGCGCCAGGCGTTGAACGCGCTTGCGCTCGCCTATCCCGGCCGGCTGCCCGAACAGTACCTCCACTGACCGCGCCCGCCCACGACAAGGAGGAGCTCACCGTGCAGACAGAACACCGAAGAAGGAGGCGGCTTCGCCGCCGCCCATCCCCCGCACCGCACAGCCACCGTCGTGGCCGGGATGCGCCGCGCACGGTACGGGGCCGCCTCTCCGGCCTCAAGGGTCGCTACGCGATCGCTGACGCGACGGCCCTGCGGGCCGCCCTTGACCCCGAAGACCTCCGCGGCCCCTGGGGTCAGGGCACAGGGGCAGGCGGGACCTGCCCCAGCACAGCGCGCGGCGCGCCCGCGAGATCACAAAGCCTAAAGATGATCTAGTATCGGCAAGCAGAGAGAACAGGAACCACCCCGCACACAGAGAACTTGACAGCACCCGACGAACTCCTTCGGCGTCGTAGAGGGCGTAACGGTCGTGGACGACGACCCCGAGCATCCGGCCGAGCAGGAACAGCCGGAAACTCGCCTTGTCACGGCCTCCCAGCATGAACAGGCTCGAACAGCAGCGTCGACGCCGAGAGCACGTAGCGTTTCTCGCCCTTCGGCCCGACCTTCAGCGGGGTCTCGTCGAACCCGACGACCTTCTCCGCGGCGATCCACTGTTCGATCGCGGCGACCGGCTCGGCGAGCGCGTCCGCTCCCAGGGCCAGCAGCGAATGCAGCCAGCCCACCGAGACCTCCACCCCACACAGCTCGGCGATCGCCTCCCAGGCCCGCTCGACCGGCAGGTGCTGGCGGACCAGGAAGTACAGCGCGAGCGCACGCAACTCCGGCCCG
>NZ_CDWWXB010000308.1:2254-3559 GCF_977971855.1 Frankia sp. CoWAU3
CCGGGCCGGGCGGCCACGTGGCGGCGCCCGCAGCCGCACACGACCCGGTAGAGATCATGCCGGGTCACGGTCGACCCGGGCCGGTTCGACATCGTGGGACTGGTGCAAGCGCGCGACCCCCGCCGGCCTCGACCCGGCCAGCGACACCCCACAGTCACACACCCCGACCGGAAAATACGCCTCGACCCGGTCCGGGTCCTCCCGCCAGGCCAGCGTCCACCCGTCCGCGCCCGGCTGCTTACCACGTTTCTTCTTCCCGCCCCCAGCGGCACGGCGCTCAGCCCGGTTCGGCCCCACCCGGCCCGGCAGCACCCCGTCCGACGACGACGGCAACGACGAGTTCCCCGAGTTCCGCGAGCCCGCCCGCCTCAACCGGTCAACCTCCGCCGCCAGCTCCTCGACCCGACGTTCCTGCCCAGCCAGTCGCTCCTCCGCTCGGCGATCCCGGCCCGCAGCTGTTCGATCAGCCCCGCCTGCGCCACCACGAGAGCAACCAGCTCCTCACGCGACATCTCCTCCGGCGGCACCCGGCCACGCCACCACGCCCCGACCACGCCACCACGCACGACACACCAGAACGGCAAACAACATCCACACCCAGCTCCAACACCAGCCACTCACCGCAAGATCACGAATCTACGTGAATGTTTACGTGTGCGAGTGGGGCGGCCGGCGGATTGGAGTGAGACGGTCACGGGGCGGCAGGGAGCCGCCGGAGAATAACTCCGGTGTTTGATCTACGTGGGAGATCGTGGGACGCTCGGCGCCGTGGTGAAGATCAACGAGGCGGCGCTCGCGGAGAAGTTCACCGTGTTGTTGCCGCATCTGGACGAGCGGCAGCGCCGGCTGGTGCTGGGCGCGAATGCGCGGGCGTGCGGGCATGGTGGGATCCGGCTGGTGGCCAGGGCGGCTGGGGTGTCGGCGGATACGGTCTCACGCGGGGTGGCCGAGTTGGAATCGGACGCGGCCCCGATGGGCCGGGTGCGCGCGCCGGGCGCGGGCCGGGCGCGGGCCGTAAGACGCTGCGGGAGAAGGACCCGGAGTTGGTGGCGCTGGTCGAGCCTGATCAGCGGGGGGATCCTGAGTCGCCGTTGCGGTGGACGGTGAAGTCGACTCGGCGGCTGGCCGAGCAGCTCACCGCCGGTGGGCATCCGGTGGGTGCGGACACGGTCGGCGCGTTGCTGCGTGGCGAGGGGTTCAGCCTGCAGGGGACCTCGCGCACGACCGAGGGCGCGCGTCATCCGGACCGGGACGCCCAGTTCTCCTACATGTAAGTGTTCGGTGAACCGGTGGGATGTTGACTGG
>NZ_CDWWXB010000309.1:0-2994 GCF_977971855.1 Frankia sp. CoWAU3
GCTAGCCCGTGACAACGGGGTCGGGTTCTGCGCCCCGTGCCAGCGCAAGCAGGAGATGCGCCGCCTCCAGGCCCCGGTACCACCTGATCACTTCTGGCAGACCGACGAGCTTCGCGACGCCCTGGCTAGCTGGCACATCGGCCGGGTGATCGCCGCCTACCGGCGCAATCCCTGGCACGGCCGGGTGCTGGCTCAGGAACTGGTCGGCGGCTGGGCCGGCATCTCCCAGGTACAGCTATCCCGCATCGAATCGGGCCCGCCGATCAAGGACTTGGACCGGCTCATGATGTGGGCGCGCCTGTTGCGCATCCCGGCACATTTGCTGTGGTTCCAGCTTCCCGAGCAGCGAACCGCACCCGTCGCGCCCGTTTCCGCGCCGCCCGTGCCCGCGGGGCCGGACCTGCCCGCACTATTGGGCAGCCTGGCAGCCGGGCGCCTCCCCCTGGCCGCCGGCGAGACCCATAGCCCCACCATCGGCATCTCCGCCTTCACCGGCATGACCACCGGCCAGAGCGCCGAACTGCTGCTGAAGTTGTTTTTGCAGCTTGATGATGAACTGGGCGGCGACAGCCTGTACCTACCGCTGTCCCGGTACGTGGCCCGGATGGCCGTAACCGTTGAGCAGGACCCCGGCGACGGGTTGCTCGCCTTCGGCCAGCTCGCCCAGATGACGGGGTGGCTGGCGCTGGACGCCGACCACCACGGCCAAGCCCGCCGTTACTTCACCACCACCATCTACGTGGCCCACGAGAGCGACGAACCAGGTCTGGCCGCCAGCGCCCTCGGATATATGAGCCTCCAGGAGACTTACCGGGGCCGCCGGGGGCCGGCGCTGTCGCTCGCGCAAACGGCGCTCGCCTACGGGACGGCCGGGCTCACGCCGCTGACCAAGACGATGCTGGGCACGAGGCTGGCCCGCGCCCAAGCCGGGGTTGGCGACCAGGACGGCTGCCGCCGCACCTTGGAGGCCGCCCGCACCGACTTCGAGCGTGCCGGCCACCGGGATGAGCCCATGTGGGTGTCCTACGTCGACGAGGTGGAAGTGGCCGCCCAGGAAGGCGCCTGCCTGCTCGAACTGGGCGTGACCGACGAGGCTGCGTCGGCGCTGACCCGGGCGATTTGGCCTGCTCACCCAGCGCACGCCCCACCGCATCCGGGAGCGGGTGCATTACCTGTCGCGGCTCGCGAAATGCCATCTGAAGGGCGGTGACGTTGAGCAGGCCTGCCAGACGGCGGCCGACGCCCTCTCCTTGAGCGAAGCCATCGGCTCGACGCGCGTAGCCCTGCGCCTGAAGGAATTTGCGGATGGGCTTGAGCCCTTCGGCACCGTGCCTGCGGCGCGGGACTTCGGCGAGCGGTTTCGCCTGGCGACCGCTGGCCCCGCCAGTTAGCCCACGAGGCCGAAGACGGCCGCTTGGAGGGCACGGGGCCGGGTGAGATCCGGCAAAACGGCGTCGGCCCCGGCAGCCTCAAGGTCTCCCACGGTGCTGCTGCCGGTGGCAACGCCCACCGCCCGCACGCCAGCGTCGTGGGCGCCTTTTACGTCGTGCGGGGTGTCCCCAATCACGACCACCCTGGGCCGGGGGAAGCTCACCTGGTGGGCGGCTTCGGCCCGCTTGACCGCGAGCCGGACCAACACGGCCCGGTCGCTGTCGTCGTCCCCGTACCCGCCCACCGCCAGGTCCAGGTGATCCGTGAGGCCGAAGGCGGCCAGCTTGACTTCGGCGATGGAATGCAGGTTGCCGGTCACGACGGACTGCACAACGCCCTCGGCTACCAGTGCCGCAATCGCCTCCCTGGCACCGGGCAGACTGCGGCCGGCGACGCGCATCCGGCCCTGGAGCTGCCGGGCCGCCGCGCCCAAGGCTTCGTAGAAGGCCGGTAGCAGTGGCTCCGGCTTGGTGATCCCGCCAAGCCGCAAGGTCTCGATGATGATCGCCCGTTCGGTGCGGCCGATCATGTCAGCCAGTTCTCCCATGGGGCGGCCGGTCACGAGCTGGAAGGCGCGGGCGTAAATCTCCCGGCTCACGCCCTTGATCTCAAGGAGGGTGTGGTCGACGTCCCAGAGGATTAGGGCCAGTGCGGTCACCCGGCCATGATCCCACAACGAATGAACGGCGGGTGGTGCCCGCTGGCTCCCGTCCGGCGGACTTTTGGCCGCTACACTCTCGATCACGTTGATACCCAGGTGGCATCCCGTGGGAGCGATCACATGCCGGAGCTGGCCGCGCGTTACTGCGAGTGCGGCACCCGGCTGGCCGCCGACAACGCCGGCCCCCGCTGCACCGGATGCCTGGGGCGGGTCCGCCGAGAGGCCGAAAGCCCGCCGGAGCTTCCGGCCCACTTCTGGCAGACCGATCAACTCCGCGACGCCTTCGCGGCCCAGCACATCGGCCTAGTCTCGGCAGCCTACCGCCAAAGCCCCCACCACCGCCGGCCCATCAGCCAGGAACGGCTTGGTAGGTGGCTGGGTTTGACTCAGGCCCAGGTGAGCCGGATCGAGAGCGGCCCGCCCATCCGGGACCTGGACCGCCTGACGCACTGGGCCAGAACACTTCGGCTACCGCCTGCCCTGCTTTGGTTCGACCTTCCCGGCCAACCGCGGACACCCCCGCCGGCTCCAGCATCACCCGCATGGCTCAGTGATACAGGCATGCCCCTTGTGGCCGCCTCCGTCGCGGGCGGGACCTTGGAGACGATCCGTGCCGCCGCCCTGGCCTTCCGGGCCGCTGACCGCCAGCTCGGGGGCGGACGGCTGTACCCGGTGGTGGTGCGGTTCATCCAGACCGAGGTTGCTCCGCAGCTGGTGGGCCACCAGCACCCGCCGTCGGCGGTATTTTCGGCGGCCTCGTCGCTGACGGACATGGCCGGCTGGCCGGGCTACGACGACGAGCGGGGCGACCTCGCGGGGCAGCACTTCGTGCAGGCATTCGGCCTTGCCACCGCCGCCGGTGACCAAGCCCTGAGTGCCCAGGCCCTCGTGAGCCAGAGTCA
>NZ_CDWWXB010000310.1:0-2973 GCF_977971855.1 Frankia sp. CoWAU3
CACAACGTAGCGTGATCTCTGCGCGGCCCTGGGTGAGCCCCCCTGGACGGCGGACTGCGCGCGTCGGGTTTCCTCTTCCCGTTGCCCGATCATTTCTTCCTTCGCCCGGTCCCTCCCCCCTTTCGTTCCTCCTTTCCTCCTTTCCTCTCTTGAGCGGAGCTGGTATCCCGCCGGGCAGGAAGATCGTTCAGGAGGTCAACGCCGGCCATGGGCCACCTATGGGCTTCAGGGATGTGTCGAGCACCCACCGCACCATCGTCGTCCGACGGCTGGTCACCCGCCCGGTCGGCCGCATCCTGCCCGCGGAAACGCCCAGCGGTGCCATTACCGCAAGTAAGTGCTTATTGCGCCATCAGCGAACTACCATCGAGTCTCCGTCGCTCTGGTGCAAGCCTGTCGCCTGTCGGGACCTGAGGTCAGACATAAACGGAGCATCAATGGCATCCGCCACCAGCGTCCACAAGGGTTGGAAGATCTTCTTCACCAGAGAGGAGACCGAGATGGTCGCTAACGGCGTCGACATAGCTGCGATAGTTTCGGCCGTCATACCCGAGCCGGCCACCGCCACGGTGGCGTCAGTGGCCCCGCGAATCCTCGCTTTTTATGCGAATCGCGCTCTCAAAATCAACAAGAGGCTCGGACTCGAGGTCAATATGCCCAGCCCCAATTTCCCCGTCCGCACCGAAACCATCGGGCCCCCGGTGTGGCCTTTCCGAATCTAGGCATGATCAAAAATGGCGGTCGGAACGTCGTCAACACCGTTGATTATCTTGTCTGCACTCCCAGGAGGCGCCGAGATACCTGACCGCCGCTGACGATGAACCGACCATCGCCGGCGATGGGACCGGCGGTAGTCGGGACGCGGGTGGAATGCCACAACCACCCGCGTCCCGACCGGCCGGCCCAGCCCGTCCGGGATCAGGCCGGAGAGCATGGATCGCCCTGGTCCGTCAACTCGCCGCTACTGCTGCACCTGTTGCCGGAACCAGCGGGCGACCGCGGCCGTACCGGCCTTGTTGGAGTCGAGATGACCGACGTTGGGTCCCAGGTTGATGATCGGGACGTCGGCGCCACGTGCCAGGAACGCGGCCTGGCAATGCTCGCTGTTGGCCCGCGGAACCTGATGGTCGGCGCCGCCGACGAAGAGCCGGACCGGCGCCCTCGGGTTCCAGTTCGAACAGGTATGGTCCGCCGCCCACAGCCCCACGGCCAGCCCGTCCCAGGGGTTGCGGAGCAGGTCGAAGCCGTGCGGGGTGAGCAGCTTGCCGGTGGTCGCCGGCAGGCCGGCGAGGATCTGCTCCCCGGTGTGCTTGCCGTCGAATAGCGTCGCGACCTTCGGATCCTGGAACACCTCCGCGGGCGAGCGGTACAGGTGGTACAGGCGGTTCCAGGAGACGAGGAAGAAGGCGGTGTAGCCGACGCCGAAGGGCCATGCGACCTGCCCGTTCAGCCACGCCGGCAGCTCCACGGAGCGAAGGTCATAGGCTCCGCTGACGGGCGCCAGGGCACCAAGCCGGAACGACGGGTCGGCGCCGGCCCACAGTGCCTTCCCCAGTCCCGTGGCCGCCGAAGCGCCCTGGGAGAACCCGGTGACCAGCACATCCCGTTTGAACTTCCGGCCTTCACGCGCGGCGACGGTGCGCGCCGCACGGAGCAGGTCCAGCGACGCGCTGGTTTCCGAGGGGACATCCAGCCACGGATGGTCACCCGGCCCGACGCCGTAGCCCAGGTAGTCGGGGGCGACCGCAGCGAACCCGGCGGCGGCGTAGGTGAGGGCCGGGGCCTGCCCCCAGGAGTTGGCCTCCAGATCGGTCGCGGTCGACGGGGCGTCCGCGCGGTTGATCTCGGTGCCGTGGGCGTAGGAGACGACCTGCAGCCAGCGGTCCTCGGTGCGCGGCAGCGCCACCAGGCCGCTGGCGGTCGTCCGACGTCCACGGGGGTCGATCGTGTAGTACACGACCCGGTAGGTCCGCACCCCCGACCGGATCACCTCCGGATCGGCGTCGAACCCGGTACCGGCCAGAACCGCCCGCACATACTCCGCCGACAGGACCCGTAGCCGTTTGATGGAGACCACATCCCCGCGGTAGGAGGATGTGTGGTGCCAAGCCGTGGTCGGCCCGGTGGCCGCGGCGGGGTCGATGAGGGCGGTGGTCGTCGCGGTGGCCGTCGTCGCGGTCGTCGCGGCGAGGACGAGCCCGATGACGGTCCGGCGCCGCCGGGAACGCCGTCCCCTCCTCACGATGTCCTGCCGCCCGTGACGTACCAGCCGCACGTGACGTCTCCGCGGCGCGTGGCCTCCTTCCTGGACATGACCCGCTTCCTGCTCGTGACCCATTCCCCGCATGTGACCCATTCCCCGCATGTGACCCATTTCCCGCATGTGACCTCCTTCCCGCACGTGACCAATTTCCCGCACGTGACCAATTTCCCGCACGTGACGCCCCAGTGGCACATGACTTCTTTCCTGCACGTGGCCTCTTTCCTGCATGTGACTTCCTTCCCGCGTGTGCACTGCGATGCCGGTGACGCTAGAAGTGGGCCTGTCGCCACGCCGGTGATCCTAAAAGTGGGCCTGTCCAGGATGAATGCGGTCAGCAGGTCGACCCGGGCGGGGAAAACCACCGCACACGGGCTTCGAACGGCCTACCGGCTTCCGCCAGTGATGACGGCAACCGTGCCGGGGAGATCGAACAGCCGCTCAGGTGTCTTCATCGCGCCCTCTGCCCGCCCGTCGGGTGACCGCCACCTGCTGGCTGCCATCACGCCCTGCCCGGAGGGCCAATGTAGGTGACCTGGTCAGATATCCATCGCTTGATGGGCAGCACCGTCGGCACCGGGAGCACGCTCCCGACACCGACAGTCGTAGTATGATCACACCAAAAGACAGAACATCTATCGATCCACCCCACCCGCCGAGGGTTTCCCCCAGGGCTGCGCGAAGGTCGCGTGGTGTGACGGCCTGTTGCGTTA
>NZ_CDWWXB010000311.1:0-2960 GCF_977971855.1 Frankia sp. CoWAU3
AAGGTTAAACGACGAGCTCAGGCACCGGCACCCGTACCGGTAATTCCGGCGGCGAGACGGCGTTGGGCGACGACGAAGACGACGAGCGACGGCAGGCTGATGATCAGCGCGGCCGCGGCGAGCTCGGTGAAGTCCGGAATGACGGAGGAGGAGTCGGTCATCAGGCGCGCGAGCGCCAGCGGCGGGGTGGCGATGTCCGGCGACCGCGCGACCAGCAGCGGCCACAGGTACTCGTTGTACGACAACAGGAAGCTGAACACCGATACGGAGGCGATCGCGGGCGCGGCGAGCGGCACGATGATCGTCCACAGCGTCCGCCAGGTACCGAGCCAGTCCATCCGCGCGGCTTCCAGGACCGACCCCGGGATGGTGCTCATGTACTGCCGGAGCATGAAGATCATCGCCGCGTGTGTCATGAACGGCAGGACCAGGCCGACCCGGGTGTCAGCGAGTCCGAGCGCGGAAATGGTGACGTAGTTCGGCACGGCGGTGATCTGGGTCGGCACCAGCAGGGTGGCGAGCACCACCGCGAAGGCTGCCGTACGCCCGCGAAAGCGCAGACAGGAGAAGGCGTAGGCGGCCGGGATCGCCGTCGCGAGCTGCAACGCGAGGATCGCCAGGCTCACCGCCACCCCCGTGAGCAGGGCAGGTCCGAGATCACCGGCGTACCAGGCGCGGTCGAACGAGCTCAGGTCGATGCTGGACGGGATCGGGTTCGACGTCAGCGCCAGCGCGGTCTGCCGCGGCCCAACGGCGGTCCGCACCATCCAGACGAAGGGCAGGACGACCGCGACGATGCCGATCGTGAGCAGGACGAGACGCCCGATCGTCGGTCCGGTCGGTGACCGGCGGCGACCGCGCCGCGATGCCGGGATCGGCGCCGGCGCCGATCCCGGTTGCGGGGCCCGCCGACGCGAGGCTCGCCGCACGGCGTGGCCACGGGGCGCCGGCCCGGACGCCGGACTGGAGGTGTCGACGCTCACGCGGCGGCCTCCCGAGTGCGTCGGATGCGGCGCCCGAGCAGCCCGCCAGCGGCACCCAGTGCCACGATCACGACAAACAGCATCAGGGCGATCATCGAGGCATATCCGATGCGGAACGATCCAGTGAATCCGACCTCGTAAATATAGTAAATGATCGTCGTGCTGGAGTCCAGGGGGCCACCTTTCGTGAGCACCGCGACCGTTTCGAAGGTCTGCAGGGTCAGAATGGTGACGAACATCCCCAGGAAGATCGTCGTCGGGGCGAGCAGCGGCAGGGTGATGTGACGCAGCCGGGCGAATCCGTGGATGCCGTCCACGTCCGCCGCCTCGTACACCGATCTCGGGATCGCCGTCAGCCCGGCGAGATAGACGACGAAGACGAAGCTCGTCAGCCGCCAACCACCGACGAGGGCCACCACCGGCAACGCGGTCGAGGTGTCGCCGAGCCAGTCGACCGGAGCCACCCCGAACAGCCCGACGATGGTGTTCGCGAGACCGTCGGGGCTGCTGTCGAACATGTAGGCGAACACGACCGCCATGGCCACAATATTCGCACTGACCGGAAGAAACAGCGCACATCGCACCAGCGCCCGGCCATGGGTCACCCGTTCGGCGGCCAGCGCGAGCGCCAGCCCGATCACGATCGCGGGTACCACCGTGAGGGCGCAGTACAGCAGCGTGTTGCGCACGGCGCCGGCCAGGTCCGCGTCGGAGAGAGCGGTACGCAGGTTCGCCGTGCCGACCCAGTCGAAACGCGGTCCCGTCAGGGTCTTGTCCGTGCCCGCGATGAAGGCCGACACCAATGCGGGCCCGATGACGAAAACACCGAGTCCCACGAACGCCGGCAGCAACAACACCCCGGCTCGCCAGCCCGCCCGGCTGTCACCCGCCTCACGCGTCACAGTTATGCATCCTGGCCCCACCTGTGCCGGGATGCCGGTACGGGGGTGGCTCCCGCGGAGGAGCAGCCGGTGCCTGCACGTGTCGCCCGGTCCGTCCACATCCCACGCGACACCGCCAACGGCCCACGCGACACCGCCAACGGCGAATCGTGGTGACCGATCCGTGGCGGCTGTCCCCTCAACGGCCAACGCCTGCAAGAATGACAGGAAACGCCAGTCGATCTTCGGGAACACCATGAGCGACCGCAGCGAGCCCGACCACGCCTCCGCCTGGGGGCGTGTCGCCGATGACGGCACGGTCTTCGTTCGCACGGCCAGCGGCGAACGTGCCGTCGGATCATGGCGTGCCGGCAGTCTCCCTGGCCCACTTCGAGCGCCGCTTCGACGATCTGTCCGCCGAGGTCGAGCTGCTCGAGCGGCGGCTGACGGTCAGCGGGGTCGATCCGACCGGGATCGTCGGCAGCGCACGGCGGCTACTCGATTCCCTCGACGAGGCCGCGGTCGTCGGTGATCTGGATGCGCTGCGCACGCGGCTGGAGGCCGTGGTCGCCGCCACTGAGGAACATCGCTCCGCGCTCGCCGCCGAGCGGGCCGGCCGGATCGCCGCGGCCAAGGAGCAGCTGGTCGCCGAGGCCGAACGGCTCGGCCGCAGCTCGGAGTGGAAGACCGCCGGGGAGCGGTTCCGCGCGCTCGCCGAGGAGTTCCGCGCCGCCGGCTCGTTGGACAAGCGCACCGACTCGGCGCTGTGGCGGCGCATCGCCACGGCCCGGGACGAGTTCACCCGCCGCCGGACCGCGCACTTCGCCGCTCTCGACACGCAGCGGGCCCGTTCGAGGGAACGGAAGGAGGCGATCATCGCCGAGGCGGAGGCGCTGTCCGACTCCACCGACTGGGCCGGCACGGCCGCCCGCTACCGGGCGCTGCTCGCCGACTGGAAGGCCGCCGGTCGCGCGGCAAAGGATATCGACGACGCGTTGTGGAACCGCTTCCGCGCGGCGCAGGACGCCTTCTTCACCCGCCGCAACGAGGCCAATGCCGAGCGCGACGCCGAGTTGCGCGAAAACCAGGTCAGTGA
>NZ_CDWWXB010000312.1:0-2959 GCF_977971855.1 Frankia sp. CoWAU3
GTGAGTCGATGTCGCGGATCGCCCGGCGGATGTACGAGAACCTCGCGATCGAACGCAAGCTCGAAAAGGCCGGGGTGGCGTTGCTGGCGTGGAACGAGCCGATCAAGGTCGGTGGGCCGCGGGCCGGGCAGATCCTGCACCGGCGGATCAACCAGTCCGTCGCCGAGCACGAGGTCTGGAACACCCTCGAAAGCAGCTGGGGTGGGCTGTGCACCCACGTCCGGGACGGCTGGAACATCGGCAAACCGCCCTACGGCTACCGGGCGCGCAACTACCGGCACCCGAACTCGGCCAAGGCCGACCGAGGGGCGACCAAGACCCGCCTCGAACCCGACGGGGCACGCGGCGAGACCGTCACCCAGATCGCCCATTGGCGCTACTACCGTGGGCTCGGCTATGGGGCGATCGCCGAGGCCCTCAACGCAGATCTGGAGCGTTACCCGCCGCCCGAGCCGGTCGGCGGGGCCTACCGGGCGCGCGGGGCGTGGTCGAAGTCGACGGTGGCCGATCTGCTGCGTAACCCGAAGTACACCGGCTACCAGGTGTTCAACCGCAGGGCGAGCCGCTCACGGCACGGGGCGGTCAACGGGCCGGAGAAGTGGGTCTGGTCCGAACAGCCCGTGCACGAACCGCTGATCCCGAAATGGATGTTCGACGAGTTCAACGCCCACCGCCAGTCCCGGCGCGGCTCCCGGCAGCACGACGACCTCAACGCCCATCCCGCGACGAAGCGGACGTATGTGTTCCGGGGCATGGTCCACTGCACCTGTGGGCGGCGGATGTTCGGCAACGTCCGTGAACCCGGCGCGCCCGTCTGGTACATCTGCTGGCCGAAAGCGAACAACCGAGGCCGCGACGACAAGCTCGCCGACCACCCCAAGACCGTCCGCATCCGCGAAGACGTCCTCGAAGCCGCGATCACCGACTTCTACACCGAACGCGTCTTCGGCCGTAGCCGGGTCGCCCTGCTGGCCGCCGAACTCGCCAGTTTCGACGACCGCGCGACCCAGGAGCGGGCGGCCGAACGGAGCAGGCTCCGCAAGAAGATCGACGACCTTGGACGGCGGCAGGACAACCTGCTCCGCCAAGCCCAAGACGGTGATCCCGATGACC
Organism: Frankia sp. CoWAU3; assembly: GCF_977971855.1. Lineage (NCBI taxonomy): Bacteria > Bacillati > Actinomycetota > Actinomycetes > Frankiales > Frankiaceae > Frankia > Frankia sp. CoWAU3. Next base: position 1,114 of record NZ_CDWWXB010000312.1, read on the forward strand.
CGTTCACTCAGGGACTGCGAGCCACCTACAACCAGCTCGACACCGAGCGCAAGACCGCCCTTGCGAAGATCAAAGAACTCGACACGGCCGACGACGCCGAACCCGACCGGCCAGGCCCCGACAGCCTCACCCTCCTCGACGCCCTACCGACACTCACGCTCAAGCTCGACAAGGCACCCGAGGCACTACAGCGACGCCTCTACGAGATCACCCAGCTCACCGTCCACCTCGATCACGAGAAGCAGGAGGTACAGATGATGATCAAAATTCCGGTCAGCGACCTCGACACGGTCGCCGATCTCGCGGAAGTGGCCGCCAACACCCCCGCACCGCGTACGACAACCACCCGGCACCTTCACCGCGTGGATGCAGTACGTGCCCCAGGCAGGAATCGGACCTGCGGCCTACCGCTTAGGAGGCGGTCGCTCTATCCACTGAGCTACTGGGGCCGGCGAGGGACACCGGGTCTGGCTCGTGCAACAGATCATACGGGGCCGCGGAGCAGCCGGCCCGAGGAGACACCGTGGATCCCGATCGGCAGGGGCATCCGCACACCGTCCACAGCCCGCCGGCACGCTCGATCTACCGCAACGACCGATTATTACCGAAGGCTAATGACCGCCATCGAGGACCGTGGCCGCCCGGCACTGTGTACCGGCGCAGCGCGATCAGCCGAACTGCTCGGCCATCTCGACGAGTTCCTTGCATTTCGGACAGATCGGGAAACGCGAGGGGTCCCGCACCGGTTCGAACTTGTAGCCGCACAACGCCGTAACCCGGCCACCCTCGATGGACGCGCGAACGATCTCCTCACGACGAGCGTAGTGAGAGTGATCGTCACCTTCGTCCGTCTGGGTGTTCGATGTCTCGGGCGCGATCTGAGTCGTGCTCATGGCGTCGAGTCTAGTGCCGCGGGCGCCGATGCCGGCCCTGGGTGCAAGCCCGCGCGCGGGACGGGTGCCGCACGAGGACACGCCGCCGAACCGAGGCCATACCCGCCGGACCGAGGCCATGGAACACGTCGTGGAACACCGACCCCGGTCCGGGGGAAGGGGCCGACGAGACATCGAAACCGGCCAGCCGGCATGGTCTTCGGGGGGCAGATGGCTCTTGTGAGTCCCAGGCTGAGCGTACCCTGGAGAGGACGAAGGAGACCGGTGACTGGATTGATCGACAGTACCGAGATGTACCTCCGAACCCTGTACGAGCTGAGGGAGGAGGGCATCCCCCCGCTGCGCGCGCGTCTGGTGGAGCGCCTGCATGTCAGCGCGCCGGCCGCGAGCGAGTCGACGGCTCGTCTGGCCAACGAGGGGCTGGTGTGCCTCGCCGACGACCGGACCGTGCAGTTCACGGAGAAGGGCCTGCTGCGGGCCACCGCCGTCATGCGCAAGCACCGCTTGGCCGAGCTGCTGCTCACGAAGGTCATCGGGTTGGACTGGGCGCTGGTACACAACGAGGCCTGTCGGTGGGAGCATGTAATCTCCGACGAGGTCGAGGCGCGCCTCAGCGTCCTGCTCGGCGATCCGAAGCGCTGCCCGTTCGGTAACGAGATCCCGCCTTCCCAGCAGCACCCCACCACGGCACGGCCGGCTTCCGCCCCGGTGAGCCTACTGGCGTCGGCCGACCTCGCCTCGTCCGGCGGTGGCAGGCCGGTCACGGTGAGCTGGATCTCCGAGCGGTTGCAGACGGACGAAAGCATCATGCGCCGGCTTCAGGACGCCGCGATCGTCCCCGGTGCGCAGATCACGCCGGGCTCCCGCGGCAACCTGATCCACATCGTCACTCCCAACGGCCAGACCGACGCGGAGATCAGCCGTAGCACCGCGGCTCTCGTTTACGTCGACCG
>NZ_CDWWXB010000313.1:0-645 GCF_977971855.1 Frankia sp. CoWAU3
ATCAACCGCAGATTCACGGAACGTCACCAAAACGAGATCATCTCAAAACGGGCCGGTCGTTCCCCACCCAGCCCCCTCAAACCCCGGCCAGACCCACGACCTGCGCAAACAGACTTTGCGGGTCACCCTGCCGGGTCAGTGTCGCGTTCGCCACGAACGGCCTGATCCACTTCTGGGAACAGTCCGCGCCCTGGTACCTCGAATGGCAGGATTTGGCGGCCCGACCCTCGACGCGGTTCTCGGCGCATCACGACGCCCACGAGAGCCCCGAACAGCTCAGCGACGAAGACCGGGCACGGCTCTCCGTGGGCGGAAGTCCCCGCCGGGCGAAGTCAGGGTAAGTTCAGGGGATCAGCATCGCCTTGCGGGCGCGGACGACGGCTTCGTAGCGTGTGCCCGCGTCCAGTTTCCGCATGGCGGATTGCAGGTATGCCTTGACCGTTTCGCGGGAGAGCGAAAGCCGGTTTGCGACCTCGGCATTGGTGCAGCCAAGCGCGACCTGGGCGAGGACATCGGTCTCACGGGTGGACAGGCGTATCTTGGAATTTTTTCCCGGCCCGCTCTCGCCGACGGCGACGAGACGTTGTGCGGCCGCGTAGATCCTGCGCTGGAGCGCCGAATCGGACATGGCTCCCGCGATGGCCC
>NZ_CDWWXB010000313.1:1017-3319 GCF_977971855.1 Frankia sp. CoWAU3
CTCCGCGCGCTGGCGTAGTCGGTCACCCCGACCGGGCGGCCCTGCAGGATCACCCGGCCGCCCAGTCCCGTGCCGGGACAGACCTCCAGATTGTGCAGGCCGGTGGTGCGAGTGCCCAGGAACTCCGTCAGGCGCAAGCGGTTGCCACCCACCTCACCGGCGAATGCCACCGGGACTCCGCCCTGCCGGATGATGGTGCGCAGCTCGGCCCGCAAGGCCGCGCGGTCGTCTGGACGAAGTAATCGGGTGTCACTCATCGCGTCCGTCCTCATTGCGCACACCGCTATGTTGTGCACGTCACAGTAACCCGGCCGAGGCAAGCCGTCGACCGGCCATCCCCGTGACCATCACGCGACCATCACGTGGCTACCTCCGCTACCACCCCGTGGCCATCCCCGCCTGCTACCAACTTTCGGGGGTGGCCGGCGGGGGCGGCTCGGCACGACTCTGTGCGGTGTTGGAAGGAGTTTGCCGATGACGTCGACTGCCGCGACCGAGACCTACCGCACTGCCCGCGATCTTCTGATCAACTTGCGCACGGACTACGGCAAGGCGCTGGAGGAGTTCCGCTGGCCACGGTTCGAAGGCCAGTTCAACTGGGCCATCGACTGGTTTGACCCAATCGCCCGGAACAACGACCGGGTGGCGCTGTGGATCGTGGAAGAGGATGGTTCGGAACGTCGGTGCACCTATGACGAGATGGCCCGTCGCTCGGACCGGGTAGCGACCTGGCTTGCCGGGTTAGGCATCGGCAAGGGCGATCCGGTGATCCTCATGCTCGGCAACCAGGTGGAGCTCTGGGAGTCGATGCTGGCGCTCATGAAGCTGGGCGCGGTAATCATACCCACCACTACCGCGATCGGTCCGACGGACCTCGCCGACCGGATCGAACGCGGCGGCGCCACCTGCGTGATCGCCAATGCCGCCGACGCGGTGAAGGTCAAGCTGAAAAACCTGAACGGTGTCATTGTAGGTGGCGAGGCCGCCGGCTGGCGCCCCTACACCGAGGCCGACGGCGTCACCGAGGTGCACCGGTTCGAATCCCGTACCGCCCCCACCGATCCGCTGCTGTTCTACTTCACCTCCGGAACCACCAGCCGGCCCAAACTCGTCGAGCACAGCCAGGTGTCCTATCCGGTCGGGCACCTGTCCACCCTGTACTGGACCGGGGTGCAACCCGGTGACGTGCATCTCAACATCAGTTCCCCTGGCTGGGCAAAGCACGCGTGGAGCTCGTTTTTCGTGCCGTGGATCGCCGAAGCAACGATCTTCGTCTACAACTACGGCACGTTCGACCCCGCCAAGCTGCTGGCGCAGCTCCGCCGGGCTGGCGTAACCACGATGTGCGCGCCGCCGACCGTGTGGCGCATGCTCATCAAGGTCGATCTTTCCGGCGGGCCCGGCGCGCTGCGCGAGGTGCTGTCGGCCGGTGAACCCCTCAATCCGGAGGTCATCGACCAGGTCCGCGCCCACTGGGGCCTGACCCTGCGCGACGGGTTCGGCCAAACCGAGACGACCGCCCAGGTCGGCAACTCACCTGGCGCCGCCGTCAAGCCGGGGTCGATGGGCCGTCCGCTGCCGGGCGTGCCCACGGTCCTGGTCGACCCGGTGAGCGGCCAGCGCTCCAGCACTGAGGGAGAGCTGTGCCTCGATCTGGCCGCGCACCCGCTCGCGCTAATGACCAGTTACCGTGGCGACCCCGAACGCAACGCGGAAGTACTGGCCGGCGGCTACTACCACACCCGTGACGTCGCATCCCTCGACGAGGACGGCTACCTCACCTACATCGGCCGTACCGACGACGTGTTCAAGGCCTCGGACTACAAGGTGTCCCCCTTCGAACTGGAAAGCGTCCTCGTCGAACACCCGGCTGTGCTTGAGGCAGCCGTCGTGCCCGCACCCGACGAGGTACGCCTGGCCGTGCCGAAGGCCTACATCGCACTTGCTCCGGGATGGGAGCCGAACCGCGAGACAGCGGAGGCGATCCTCCGTCACGCCCGCGAAAACCTTGCCCCCTACCTGCGCGTCCGGCGGCTGGAGTTCTACGACCTACCCAAAACGATCTCCGGCAAGATCCGGCGCGTCGAGCTGCGCAGCAGGGAGAGCGAAGCCGCGGGCACCCGCCTCAGCATGGAGTACCGCGACACCGACTTTCCCAGGCTGACCAGCCGTAAGGCCGACTGATCGACCAGACACCGCGGGCCGTGGACGGGGCGCGCTGGAGTCAGGGCCGCGCAGAGATCACGCTACGTTGTGATCGGTGACGTTTTGTAGACGTGCTGTGGGGTGACTCGGGGCGCCC
>NZ_CDWWXB010000314.1:0-2931 GCF_977971855.1 Frankia sp. CoWAU3
TGGCGGGCCAGCGGGGAGAGGGCTGCGGGCATCGGGGCCTCCCACGGTGTCGGTAGGGCTGTTGGAGTCCAGCGTGCCCGTTGGCGCGGGTGGGCTGTGCGGTGGGAGCGGTGCGGCCGCCTCGACGGCCGCGGGTTCGGCGGAGGCAAGGACCATGGCTTGTTCGGCCAGGTTCTGGGCGGCGCGGATCTGCTCGCGGATCGCGGCGGGGGAGGCGCCGGTCGCCGCGGCCAGCGCTGGGCGGGCGGCTGTGAGAATCGGGGTCAACGCGGCGATGATCGTCGTCGTGTCCGGAACCGGGGGAAGTGCAGGTCGGACACGTCGAAACCGGCGACACGGCCCAGGAGGTAGATGACCGAGTCGGCCCCGACCTCGGCCTGGCCTGCGCACCGTTCGCCCCCACCGCGCGCCCGGGGGGTGGGATGCAGGTCCCGGTGGGCAAGATGATGCGCCATCCGGCGGATCGACCCGGCGAGACTGTCCTGCCGGTAGACCGGAGGTCAACGTCGCCGCATAGGCAGCGACGCGGTCGAGTAGCGCCGGCAGGGTGATGGGCGTGGCCGCGGAGCGGGTCACAGCGGCCCGGGAGTCCAGGGTCGCCGGGTCCGGTCGACGCTCGGGCGGGCGGGTGGCGCGGGGGGTTGCTGTGGCATCGCGGCGAGCTGACGTCGCACCTCAGCTACCTGCTCCTCAAGCGCCCGGATTCTGGCCTGCTGGCGCTCCAAGGCTCCTTGCTGGCCGACAAGAGCTACCTGCTGTGCGCGTAGCAGGTCGAACAGCAGACCGATGTTTGTGGGCCCGTCCAGCTGCGTGGGGAGCTCCAGCAACTCCGCCAGCACATCCGGAACATCCCCTAGCGCGACGCTGTTACTCCACAACGACGCGACGGCGGGCATCTCGGTGCCCGCCGTCGCGGTCAAGGGAGAGGGGATCAAAGCCAGATACGACCAGACGACGGTCCGATGACGGTGGCGGTCAGGTTGTCCCGCAGTCCCCAGCGCTTAGCGGCGGCCAGGAGTGCGTCGGCGGCAACGCGCACTCTGCCGGTCGCGAGCGCGGCCGTGATAGCGGTGGCGTCCACGACACGTTGTAGTCCGTCGGAGTACAGCAGCAGCCGCATGGCCGGTCCGAGGACCCATACCTCATCGATCGCGCCGTCCTGCACGGTGCTGGTGACCATGTGATCGAACCCTGCGGCGATCCGGGTCATCCAGGGGTCCCGGCCGGGCTGGCGGAACTTTTCTCCGAGCGTGCGGTCCTGGGTGACCCGCCCCAGGGTTCCGCCCGGACGCAGCACGTAGGCCCAGACGTCCCCAGTCCACGCGACCACGGCGCCACCGGCGAGCCGATGCGGCATCGGACAGGCGATGACCATCACCGCGTCGTCACGCTGCCCGGGTGCTGCGTCGGTGTACTCCCGCAATGCGGCCTCGCGGGCGGCGACGAAGCCGCCGTACGGCCCGCGCTGGACGCGAACCGGGGGCGGCCACCAGGACCGTTCCCGGGAGAACGGACATCGGTACCCCGGCAGAGCTGCTCTGCCGGGGTACCGACGGATCGGTCAGGTGCAGTACTCGGTTTCGTCGCTACGCACGGCCCGCCGGTCGTCGTACGCGACGACGTACGGCTCGACGTGCTCGCACTCGCCGATCCGGTCGAAGATGAGCCGGTAGAGACGTGAGGCGTTCTGCACAGGCGTGGAGCTCCTATAGGGGTGCGGTTGGACGGCCGGCCATCCCCATCCCAGGCAGCGCCTTTCTCGGTGTTCTGGGTTCGGGTCCGGTTACCCCAGGGTGATCATGCTGGAGACTGGTCGTCCCTGGTCGTCCCTGGTCGTCCCTGGTCGGGCACCCAGAGGTAGTCGCCGATGTCCGATGACGGCCACTTGAGGTAGTGCCTGTTGCCGTAGCTCGCGACCGCATTTCCGTGGCTGACGCAGAGCATGGAGGTCTGAGGTGAATCGAGGAAGCATCCCCACTCAACCCTCTCCTCGATGGAGGCGAACGCCTCGTTCGGGGTCACACCCGGGAACACGATGCTGGCGGGCCGCCCGTCGAACAGACGCAGATGTGTTGCCCCGTCTGCGCTACCGAAGAGGATCATTCGTGCGATGCGATTATCTCCGAGCGGGGGGCGACTTCCCAACGATGGATCATGATTGATCGGATGCGTCTCCAGAGCGGGAACGCGGTGCAGCATCGGGCCCACAGAGACGGCGGCCTCCGGCATCACGCCGGCAAACGAACCGATCCGTTGGAACCGTATCCTGTTATGTCCAGGGACCGTCAGGAACTCCTTCGCACAGCGAATGATCATATCGTGATCGAAGATGTCCAGCCGCCCACAGTCGCTTATTGCCACGTCACGGAAGGACCCATCCGACAGGACCATGAAACCGACGTCGACCAGACGGTCACGCAGCGCGAGAGGCGGCGTGAGCCGCGACGACTCGTCGAGCGCGCGGACAGTTCCGCGCGTCGGGTGTCGCTCGTGGCGGATCACGGCGTTTCCGTTGCCCCAGACCCGGCAGTCCGCCTTGTGGGTAGTGCGCGAGCCGGCCCACCTGAGCGGCACGCCGTTGAGATCAAGTTCGCCGGCTGCCTCGACGTCCTCGACGGACAACACTCCGTTGCGGCAGATGAGCGCCTCACGGTCGACGACGGGCACGCTGCGGATGCGGCCATCGCTGATAGCCAGGTTCAGACTCAGCTGCCGGGGGGTAGCGGCCCCGAGATCGGCCAGGTAGAAGTATCCGGCGTTCGCGGCGACAACGTAGGTCTGGATGGAGGGGAGGCCCGGCACGCCGATGAGGCTGTCATGCACGTGAATGGCGGCCTTGACACGTCCAGCGTGATAGCTGACGTCGTACACGTTTGTGAACGCACTCCCGTCCAACGGGAGCGAGGGCGGGGTCAAACGGTCGTAGCGACA
>NZ_CDWWXB010000315.1:0-1325 GCF_977971855.1 Frankia sp. CoWAU3
CAGTGACGCCGCGTTTCCGGTGTCCGGATAGAGCAGGCCGAATCTGATCGCGTCCGGAGCGACGCCCGGCGCCGCGCAGGCCGGGGACGCGGTCGGCCCGTCGGTGGAGACCCGGCAGCCGACCGCTCCCAAGCCGATCAGGAGGCTCACGAGCCCGAGCAGCGCGGCCCGGCGGTCCGCACGACGGCGCCGAGGCCGGTGCGGCCCGACTCCCAGAGCCGTGACGCTCCTCACTCCATCAAGCCTGAACCAGAAGAACCACTCTTCGGTGCCATTCCGTTGATTTTGTGAGATTCACCGAAGATCGATCGCTCCCGGTTTCAGGATCCGATCCCGCTTCGGGCTCCCCACGCGGTACCGCGTGGGGAGCGATACCGCGTGGGGGTGCGGCCCGGTCGGCCCGGTCAGTCCGGTCGGCCCGGTCAGTCCGGTCGGCCCGGTCAGAACGCCGCCGCGGCGGCCCGGGCGATGGCCTGGTCAAGGGGGGCGGGACCACCGCTCACCCCGACGGCCCCCACGATCACCCCGTTCCGCCACAGCGGCAGCGCACCGGGCAGACCGGTGACGACCGGTTCCGCCGGCGACGGACGCTCCCGTCCGACGCGGTCGTCACCCGTGGCAGGTGCCTCGCCGCCGGCATGCGCCTCGCCGCCAGCGTGTCCCTCGCCACCGGTATGACTGACCAGATGGGCCGGCGGAGCCCAGGCCCGAGCCGCGCACGCCTTGTCGACGGAGATATCCGCGGTCTCGAGCCGGGCATTGTCCATCCGGACGTGGGCAACCAGAATTCCGGCATGGTCAACGACAGCAATGTTAACCGGTTGACCGAGGTGAACCGCATATTTCTCCCCGGCGGCAATGATCCGACGGGCGTCCTCGAGCGATACGGTCATCCGCGACTCTCCCCATAAAGCGGCGTTCCGGTGCGCTTGACCATAGGCCCTGGTTGACCGTCAGGTGGTGGAAGGCGCGCCGCGTAACCACCGTCGCGCATGGCACTCCCGAGCGGCGAACGGCAGGATACAGGTGGACACCGGGTATCCCCGGGCCCCCGGCCGGGGAACCGGAGGGTCAGGTCGCGGCGACGAGCGGGAGGACGGCCCGGGGGCAGCGGTGGATCAACCTGCTGGAGAGATAGCCGCCGCCCAGCAGGTCCAGCAGAGCACCGGCGCCCGGATGATCCAGCCGGCCGACCCGGTGCAGGCCGCGCAGACGCAACAGACCGGGCAGGTGCGCCTCGATGGCTCGCTGGTCGGGCCGGGGAGCTCCATCGAGCCAGGTGTCGAACCGCGCGCCGGTCATGATTTCCCACACGACCGTGTCCG
>NZ_CDWWXB010000315.1:1840-3376 GCF_977971855.1 Frankia sp. CoWAU3
TGACGGTCACCAGATGGGGTACCCGGATCAGATCGGCGAAGCCGCTGAGATCCGGCCGCACCCCGGCGGTGACGACGTTGTCACCGACCTCCGGCTCGCAGCCGGACCCGGGGGGGCCGCCGGGGGCGGGCGTACCGCCTGCTCCCGGCCGTCTCAGGGCATTGCGCAGATGAGAGGCGAACGCCAAGGCCAGCGCGCTGCGGCCTGGCGGGCTGGCCTGAGCGTGCAGGACGATGGCGTCGACTCCCGGCGCGCGGAGCCGCTCGGCCGCCGCGCGAACCAGCCAGGCCGGCTCGACCAGGACGAAACCGACCTGCGCGCGCCGCCGCTCCTCGATGGCGTCGCAGCCGCGGATGGCGTCGCAGCCGCGTCCCGACGGGGTCCGCACCCTCATGGACTCGTGAATCCACTGGCAGGTGATGAGTCCGTCGGCACCGGGAAGTGAGAGGAGCGGCAGATCCTCCGAGCTGAAGATCCGTTCAGGGATCGACGTGGGCATGCTGTCTCCGTCTCGCCACGCGCCCGCCCGGACCGGGCGGGCACCGCCCCCCAGGCCACAATCGGCCGCGGTGCCCACACCGTCCACGACCCGGCGTGGGATCCCTGCATAGGGAGCCCACGCGGCGATGGAACGCACCCGCCTCGTCGAGGCTGCCGGAACCGGGAAGGCCATGACGGGTGCGACTACTGGAGCAGGTTGTCGAAGTCGCCGTCTTTGGCCCCGAGTATCAGAGCCTCGATTTCAGCTCGGGTATACACCAGAGCGGGTCCGTTTGGATGCCGAGAGTTACGGACGGCAACTTCGTCACCCGGAAGCTTCGCCATTTCGACGCAGTTTCCCTGCGAGTTGCTCCGACGGCTCTTCTGCCATGTCACGCGCTGCAGTGCCGCGGCGGACATACCGCTGTAGATCTTGGTCATGTCGATCTCCTGAAGCCCCGGAAAGCCATGCCGCCACGGCCCCGACCCACGCCGTCCGCTCGCCATACCACCGACGGGCCAACCAGCGACCGCCGGCCGACCGCCAGCCAAACCCACGATGGAACACCCCCCCGGAAGACCATCCCATCATGCCAGCGTGTGCGGCTGCACGAACTTTGGCTCACGATACAGCACGGTCGGGTGCACGTGCATCAAGCGGGCGACAGATGCCCGGCCCGATGCCTCGCGCCGCCGCGGCCTCCACGCCGAACCAGTGCCGAGGCGGCCCCAGGGAAGCCCAAAGAAAGATCAAGAGAAAATCAAGGGAGCATCGACAGCTTCCGACGGGGGCGCCGATGATGTTGATATAACTACCGAAAGCACTAAAAATCCCATGGCAAGAACCATAAAAGCACCACGAATCTGCGCCCAGTCCGTCCGTGGGGCTCCGCAGAAGGACCATGGACGGGCCTCGACCCCACTAGGCGAAACGTCCGAAAAATCCGAAGAGTGACGAATCCGACCCGTGCGCCGGGCAGCCGTACAAGGCGGTCGCGGACCGAGCCGGGAGAAAAAGATCCCCGGACTTAGCTTGTCGTTTAACCTGTCGGTCCT
>NZ_CDWWXB010000316.1:0-2854 GCF_977971855.1 Frankia sp. CoWAU3
TGCGGCCGACCTGGCGACGACGACCGCTGGGTGTGCGGCGAATAGCCACAGCGTTCGCCCCGCAACACTTGGCGCCGATACGTCACAGCCCTACTGCGGGCCGTACCGCCCAGCCTGCCTTGCCGGATGCGCTTCGGCTCGATCCAACTCTAAAGTCGGAGCGCCTGCACAGCGTGATTTGACTAATTCTGACCAGAGCGTTGCGGCCAAGACGGATGGTCTAGACCGGCCCGAACGAACTATTGATCGCTGGGCGAGGAAACACAGCGACCGCTGTGCGTCGACCAGGCAGCGACGGAGCCCATACAGCCCTGGCAGCGAGTCGATGTCAGTCGATGATGGGTCGATCTCTCTACGCCCGCGGATGGCTTATCGGCACCCGCTTCGGGCCGCGCACGCTTGAGAGTCATGGTTTGGTGAGGGCGCTGACGGCGAGGGCGAGGGCGTCGACAAGCTGTTTGTGGAGCGCATCGGGGAGGTGGCCGCTGCCAAGCCCGGAGTGCCGTTGTGTTTCGGTGAAGAGGGCCAGTTGGTCGTCGCGTAGGTGGCTGCGGGCGGCTTGGTGGTTGAGGAGGTCGCGGGCGGCGTACGCGTCGCCGCTGCGCAGGGCGCTGCTGATGATCGTGCCGAGTGTGGGGCGCAGGTGCTGGGATGCGCCCGCGAGGTCGAGGAGACACAGGCCGAGCTGCGTGTGGAAGGTGCTGTGCCCAGGCGGGCCGGACATCGAGAGTTTGCTGACCACGCTCCAGCCGTCGCCAGCGGCCTCGCGACCTGTGAGGTGGTCGTGGAGGAGGCGGAGGCAGGTGGCGACGGCCTGTTCCCAGGGCTGGGTGATCGCTGTGGAGGCGAGGATCTGCTCGGCGGCTTGATGGTCTTGACGCGCGTGGTGGGCGAGGATCGCGGTCTGGCGGCCGTCGAGGAGGCGCTGCCCGACGCCTTTGTGACGGTGAAGGTGGTCGAGGGCTTCGGTCCAGCGGCCGGTGCGGGCCAGAGCACGGGTTCCGTCGGCGAGTAGGACGGTCCACAGCCAGCTAACGACCTGGAGATGGTCAGCTGGGGTGACGAAGTCATTGAAGGTGAGGGTTCGGCCATCAACGGTGGCCTCGGTCTTCGCTGCGACGGCGCTGTAGAGCGTGGCGAGGAGGCGGTAGGCGCCGAGACCGTCACCTGTGCGCAGCCGCAGCCGGGCTAGATTGATCAAGGGTTGGAGGGCGAGTTTCGCCGTTGCCCCGTCGAGAGGGCGGCGGAACGGAAGCGTGTCGATCTGGCGCCAGCAGAGGCTGTGGGCAAGGTCAGGCAGTCCGCAGTCGCTGGCAATCAGCGCTGCCAGGTTGTGGGCTTCGCCGGCGCGCAGAAGTGCGTTGTCGCCGCCCTCGGCGGCCTGGGCGGCGAGGGCTGCGACATGGGCGATCCGGGCGTCGAGGGCTGGGCAGGATGGCCGGTCACGGGGGACGAGGGGAAACCGTGGTGCGACGAGAGCGAACGTCGTGGGTGCCACATCTGTCGACGTGGTGAGGGCCATCGGGTCCCGCCTCTTCTCAGGGCTGCCAGCGGACGGTGAGTCGGAGGTGGGGATGCCGAGCCGGTTCCAGGCGAACAGGATGTGATGGGCGAGTACCGCGCGGAGGCCGCGGGTGAGTTGGCCCTGGTCGGCGAGGTTCGCGAGTGACCGCCCCGCGTGCCGGAACGCCGTTGGCCACGCCGGTAGCGCTTTGAGGGGCTGCACTGTGCGGGCGGCGAGAAGTTGCCGGACGGCGTTTCGGGCAGCCGCTGCGGCGGCGGGCTGCCGTGTGCTGGCCTGGCGAGTGCGGCGGTGGCCGGCGACGCGGGTCCAGACGTCACCTTGTTCGTAGTAGTCCTGGCCAGCGGCGTGTAGCAGTGCCGCGGCCAGCACGAGTCCGATCTCGGCCCGATGCTCAGGGCGGGCTCGGCCGAGGTGGGCGAGGACGTTGCGGCTGTCGTGGTGGAAGAGCAGATGCGCGACGTCCATGCCGGCGGGGCCGCCGAAGGCGTGGATCTCAGGCTCGTAGACGGCGGGTGCCCAGCGGTGGACCGCGTCACCGTTGAGCACGGCGCGGAGCCTGCTGTCGCAGAACTCCGCGGAGTTGTGCCCGTCGCGGCCGGGGCGCCAGCGGATCCGCCAGGACTCTGCCTTTCTGGTGAACCACCAGAGGCTGATCCCGTCCGTCTGCTCAGCTGTGGTCAGCAGTGGTGCCAGCTGGGTAACCCCCAGATGTTCGGCGGCACGCCAGTCCTGGCACCACACCGTCACCGCGGACCACGCGGACTCGGTGTCGGGAATGCTCACGCGCTGTCTCCCGAGCGCGGGGCTGGCACGGCCGCAGGAAGGTCGAGCAGGAGCGCGGTCTCCCAGACGGCGCCGGTGTCGGTCGTGATGGCGTGCAGGACCGCGGCGATGCCTGCCGCACCGTCGATGAGGCCGATGGGCCGCCAGCCGGCGCTGTGCGCTGTGCGCTGTGTCGAGGCTGTGCAGGAGCTGGTCAACCAGGTCGGGGAGGTGGCTGGCAAGCGGGTGGAAGCGGGCGTCGGTGGCGGCGCAGCGGACGGTGGCGACCAGGCCGGCCCAGCCGTGGCAGATCGCCGGGTCGACGAACCGGGCGAGCTGGGCGGTGTTCGTTAGGCAGGCTGCGAGAGCGTCCTCGGCGCGCTGTTGCTGGGTGGGGTCAGCCAGGGCGATGGCGGCGAGCTGCTGGGCGCGGGCCAGGCCGGGAGTGCCGTAACACCAGGACGCGCGTCCTGCGCCGGGTTGGTTCGGTCGACCCGCCAGCAGGTCACTGACGGTGATCCGTTCCGGCCACCAAGCTTGTCGTTTAACCTTCGGGTGTCACTCTGT
>NZ_CDWWXB010000317.1:0-2832 GCF_977971855.1 Frankia sp. CoWAU3
TCCAATTCATAGCCACTTAACGCAACAGGCCGTCACACCACGCGACCTTCGCGCAGCCCTGGCGCTGGAGTGCGCGCCCCGTTCCGGGGGTCGTCCAGTTCGGCAGCGGTGAGCCCGGTGGCGCTCAGGCGACTCGGTTATGAGGGGCGAATGAGGGCGCCCGCAAGCATGACCTGGGCTTCCGATATCTGGTCAGATCGGTCAGAGGAGCTCCGCGGCGTCGGTTCCGCGTCTGCCGGACTGCCACATGATGGCCAGCTCGGTACGTGACCGCACGCCGCACTTGGCGAGCACATGGGTGATGTGACGTTTGACGGTCCACTCCGAGATCCCGAGCTCCCGAGCGATCAATCTGTTGGGCCATCCATCGGCAACGTAGCGGGCGATTTCGTGCTCGCGGATCGACAAGACTATTCCCGCCGGCGCGACCTGATGTTCGAGGTGGCTGCGCAGCAGGTACGACAACGTCGGCCGAAGTCCCCGCAGGAGTTCGTGATCTCTATGATCGAAGGTGCGCCCGCCCGTCGCGACGACTCCGATGTAACCGTGAACGGGCAGCGAGGTATCCAGCCAGACGAGGATCTTGTCGCTGATGTCGTTTTGCGGCAAGAAATCCTCGAGGAATTCTCCGCATCTGTCGTTGCCGAGGGCCATCTCTGCCAGTTGCGGGAGCACGGCCTGGCCGTATTCCTGCATCAGTTGACGAGCGAACTTGTGCGCGAAGACATCTTGACCGGCATACCTGTCCAGGTAGCGTGCCATGAGCTCGGGAAGGATGCCACGAGTGCGGGGCTCGCTCAATTCCAGCTGCAATGACGGGTGGCGGCCGAGGGAGAAGGTGAGGTGCTCGTAGCCAAGGTGCGCCGAGAACGCGTCGAGGACGGCGCTACGGAAGGACGGTGACTCGGTCGCACCGACACAGTCGTTGATCACCGCGAGAGTGCGGCGGTAGTCCGCAGCTTCCAGCTCCACGACGGCCTCCAGCAAACATGCGTCCAGCGCGACGTTACCCGCCCGGAGAGACGCCACTTCCGAACGAATCACCATATCACTCGCCGCCAAGATTTTCAATGCCACCTAAGTGGCATTGAGGCGGACCTTCACGACAATCATTGTAGTGGTGTCGGTCACACTCTAGTCCAAGGTGAAATCCATGAAAGAGCATATCGTTACCGGGGCTTCGGGGGCACGACTACGAGTCCTCGAGCACAGCCCGGAAAAGGCGCCCACCGTCGTGCTGGTCCACGGCCTGTCGCTGAACGCGGGCGTGTGGGACCCGCTCGTTGCGCGGATCCAGAATTCGTTCCGCATCCTGGCGCCCGACCTTCGTGGGCACGGCCGCTCGGATGTACCCGAGGACGACACCTACGCGCTCAGCCGCACGTGGGCCGCGGACCTCGCGGCGGTTATCTCGCTCGCCGGACCGGGGCCGGTGGTTCTGGTGGCGTGGTCCTACGGCGGTCTGGTGGCTACCGACTTTCTACGCACCTACGGACAGTCCGGTCTGTCCGGACTGGTGTTGGTGTCCCCGTTGCGCAAGATCGGTAGCGCGGACGCCCTGGCGCTGTTGGGACCGGACTTTCTCGCGACAGCCGGTGGACTGACCTCGACCGACCTCGGCGAGGCGGTTCCCGCGGCGGGCGCGTTCGTCGATCTACTGCGCGCCGGGGACTGGGATCAGGCCACCCGCGAACGACTGCTCGGCGCCGTCCTCGCGGTACCGCCGCGGGTACGGGCCGCGATCCTCGGGCGCGTCAACGACGGCGATGAGGCGCTCGCCGAACTGACCATCCCCACCCGGGTCATCTACGGCAGCGACGACAACGTCATCATCCCGGCCGCCTTCGCCGAGTTGGACACCATCATTGCCGCGGCGACCGTGACCGCGTACCCCGGCGTGGGGCACATACCGTTCGTGGAGAACCCCACACGCTTCGACACCGAACTCACCGAGTTCGTCGGCACCCTTTCATCTGCCACTGCTGCCGTGCGCTGACCGCAGCATCCACCCGATTATTCGGCATGGTGGCGGACGCCGTGCCGTACCGAAGTTGGGCGAAGGTAAGGGCCCACCGGTGAACGCGGGTACGCATCCTGAAGAACGGCATTTATTCGACCGGTTCCGCACCTGCCCGTACCCGGTCAACGCTTTCAATCAGGACGTCTTCATGGCCTTCTTCGTGGGTCTTCTTCGTACTGGAGACGGACGGCCGCTAGAAACCAAGATGGAAAAGTAAACACCAATCAGAAAGGGAATCAATACCATGATCACTATTACCGTCGAGGAGCGGATTGCTCTGCAACGTGCGACCATCGAGGAGCACATTCGCCAGGAGAACGCCAAGGAGTGGGAGAAGGTCTACGACACCTTCGTGCGTGACGAGCGTTCCTTCTACGATGTCGTCCCCATGAGCACCCATTACGAAGGCATCCGGGGCGTGCAAGACTTCTACGAGGCGCTCACTGTCGCCTTACCAGACTTCGTCATCACCGTCACCGGAGAATACGACCTCCCCGGCTATTCCTGGCGAGAGGTGACTGTCACCGGAACGCATCGGAGCGAGTTCGCCGGTATCACTCCACAGAACCATGTGGTTCGCTTCGAAATCGCCGCACTCTACCTCTTCAGCGACGACAACCCCGGCAAGCTCATCGCCGAACGCGCGTACTGGGACAACGACTCGATCTTCCGCCAGATGAAGGGGGAGGCCGACGCCCCCCGCGGCGGAGTTGGCCTGACCGACCGCGAACCCATCCGCGCAACCATCGCATAACCCACATCCACGGCAGGGCCGCGCAGAGATCACGCTACGTTGTGATCGGTGACGTTTT
>NZ_CDWWXB010000318.1:0-2818 GCF_977971855.1 Frankia sp. CoWAU3
CGACAATGTCTGCCGTGTTGGACAACAGGGACAACTGGGGTGAGGCGGCGCGCGGGCGACGCGGGGATCGCGGCCGGGGCTTTTCATGATCACGATGGCCTTGTTCAACAACAAGGGCGGCGTCGGTAAGACGACCCTCGCCTACCACCTGGCGCACATGCTGCAGCGCATGGGTCACCGGGTGCTCGCGGTCGATCTCGATCCGCAGGCGAACCTGACCGCCCAGTTCCTCGACGAGGACGAGCTGACCCAGCTGTGGGAGGAACCGGCGGTCACCGCGTCGTCCGCGCCGAAGTCCATCATCGACCTCGACGTGCGCCCGGTTCGGATCGTCCCCGGTACGGGGACGATGGCGACGGCGATCGGGCCAATCATGGAGGGGGTCGGGGACGTCACGCTCTTCGATCCGGTGACGATCGAGGACGGTCTGTGGCTGCTGCCCGGCGACGTCGAGCTGAGCGTCTTCGAGGACCGGCTGTCGGCCGCCTGGCCGAACAGCTTCCTCGGCAAGGACATCGCGGCGCTGCGTACGACGACGGCTTTGCACCGGGTCATCGACCATGGTGCCCGCTCGGTCGGCGCCGAGATCGTGCTCATCGACGTGGGGCCCAATCTGGGGGCCATCAACCGGGCCGCGCTGCTGTCCGCCGACACCGTGCTCATGCCACTGACGGCGGACCTGTTCTCGCTGCGAGGGCTGCGCAACCTCGGCCCCACACTGCGGGAGTGGCGTTCCACCTGGCAGGGCATGGTGCTGCCGAAGATTCCCGAGCGTATCTCGGCTCCGCGCGGGCTGATGATGCCGATCGGGTACATCGTGATGCAGCCGCCGACGCGGACCGACCGGCCGGCGAAGGCGCACGACCGGTGGCTCGACCGGATTCCCGAGGTGTTCGCGACCTCGGTGCTCACCAGCGGGAACCCCGGACCGCATGACCGTTCCTTCGAGATCGCCACCCTGGGGCACTACGCGAACCTGATCCCGCTGGCGCACGACGCCCGTAAGCCGATGTTCGGCTGCGGGCCGGAGACGGCGCGCTCGGCGGTACGCAGAGCGCGGTGCGGCGCTGCTACTCCGACTTCCGGGATCTCGCGGTCAAGGTGCGGGAGCGGCTGGCCTTCATCGATCCGACCCTGCGCCGGTCCTGACCGACGGGCCTCGCGGCCGGTGCCGGCACGGCCGTAGCCGTAGCCATCGCCGACGGCGGCGTCGGCGTCGGCGTCGGCGGGCCGGTTATCCACAGGGTGGCGATTGGGGGAGCCGCGGCCCGGTTATCCACAGGGCTCCCGCGGGGCACGATGGTCGTAGGCGGGCACTGTGATCGCCGGAAGACCGGATCAACCCGAGCATCGGTGTCCCCCATGGTTCCCGGGTGGTTCCCGTGCCGGACCAACGTCCGAGGAGACCGTCATGCCGTACGCTTGTGAAGCGCTTCGCCGAGGTGGTCATCGTCGGGTGGTTCCGTCCCGGCCGGAGCGCGTCCCTCGGGGGCGTAGCTCAATTGGCAGAGCACTGCCTTTGCAAGGCAGGGGTTAGGGGTTCGAGTCCCCTCGTCTCCACGCGCAGGCTTCGGCTGCTTGCCGATCTTTGATCGGCTGCGCCATCGGCCGTTATGCCTGCCCGGGGGCGACCCCCGGACCCCCGAGTGTCGGGCTTCGCCCGACCTGGCGGGGGCTGGGTTGTTCGTTATGTAACCAACCGTGTAGCCGAACGGCTTTGGCGGTGCTCTCCGCCCGGGTTATCCACAGCCGTCCCGCGGAGGAAGGCGTCCATGGCCTCGGCGGCGGCGTGCAGATGTTCGGGGAGCGCGTGGCCGTAGCGCTCCATCGTCATCCATGATGTTGTGTGCCCGAAGAACTCCATCACGGTCCGAGGTTCGACGCCGGCGGTCAGGAGGAACGTCCTTCCTGGTCTCGGTCGCTCAGCGGGAGGAGAAGGGATCCGACGTCAATGTCGCCTCCCACCTCCTGCTCGACCTGCTGCACAAGCGGATCACCGCCGCCGTCGTGATCAGCAACGACAGCGATCTCGCCTTTCCTGGGGCGCAGGCCCGCGACCTTGTCCCCGTCGGAGTCGTCAACCCCAGCAAGGGCTATACCGCCGGTGCGCTGCGAGGAGCGCCGAACACCGGTGTCGGCCGGCACTGGTGGTACAACCTGCGCGCGGCTGACCTCCCGCGACGCCGTTCGACTTCCGCGCCGACCCGGGGGATCTTGCGGCGTACGCGCTCCCCGAAGGCGGGCGGGTGCCCGGCATTGAGGGAGGCGTCGCTCCAGGCCTCCGCGCCGTCGAGGTGGTAGGCGCGCAGGACCGTCCACTCGTCGGTGCTGAACCTCGCGCGGGCGTGCTGGATCCTCGGGTCCTCGTACTCGCTCGGCAGCAGGTCAGGGGTCTCTTCCTCGTCCCTGAAGCTGTAGTCGGCGTCCAGGAGGACACCCTTGAGGCCGCGGCGCTTGTGGATCCAGATGGGCTGGAACTCCCGGACCTGGCGGCGCAGCCCGGCCCGGACATCGTCGAGAACGATGTAGGGGTCGGTGTCCTCGCCGAGGACAGCACCCAGGACAGGGTCGAGCAGGGCCGTCACCACGGCCGACCTCGCTTCGGCCCGGGAGTAGTTCCAGCGGCGCCCTGCGCCGCGTTCGACCAGGTAGGTCCTGATGTCCTTGTCGAGGTAGTCGGCGATGAACTGGTCGACTTCTTCGACATCCGTTGCATGTGAGCGTCCAATGGTGCTCTCATGCCGCCTTGCCTCTCGGCGAGGCGCCCCGAGTCTGATTGGCCGAAGCCGCGCTCGGTTCCCGCTTCATAGTGGTTGAG
>NZ_CDWWXB010000319.1:0-2808 GCF_977971855.1 Frankia sp. CoWAU3
ACCACGGACAGGTCAACAGCCGCAGGATCTGAAGGACCGACAGGTTAAACGACAAGCTGAGAGCACGTGAGGAAGGTCCCGACCCCCGATGCCGAACGGGCCGTTCCCGGGCCAGTGCCGGGCAGCCTAAGTTGATCATGCTGTTGTGCTGGGTTTTCGGGGTGCGGCGCGGTGTGCCTCGATGACCGGCGACGGCAAAGAGGGAACTGCCCGCGCCAGGGCGGTGCGGGCAGGCCACGGGCCGAGGCCTCACCGGCAGGCCTCAGGCGGCGAGGTCGATCACCACGCGCGACGGGTTCGACAGCTCGAACACCCGAAAGCCGACCCGATCGTCGACCCCCAGGCCGAAATGGACGTATCCCTCGTAGTCGCCGGTCATCCGATACTGGACGAGCGCGGGAAGCCCGCCGCCGGCCCGCGGTGTGCGCAGCGTCGACCTACCGGTCTCATCGTGGGCCACGGCCGGGAACAACACCACCTCCAGGAAGGCCTGCCCCCGCAGCGGGACCGCAACGCCCTCGCCCGGCGACAGCACCTCGGCCACGTAACGCACCTCGTAGCCAGGGATCTGCCCTTGGAACTCGATCGTCAGCCGATCGAAAGCCATCCCGCCGGCGACGTTGTGCGCGCCGCGCACCGCGACGACCGTCGCGTTACCGTACAGCTGATGCCCGACGCGGCGCGGTTCGCTCGACCAGACCGGCTCCCGCGGCGTCGCGGTCGTGGAAGGCGACGTCACCACCGGTCCATCCGGCGAGCGGGAGGACACGGACGGAGAAGGCACCGGCGAGGTGCCGGATACCGATGGCTTCGGCGTGGTGACGTCGGTGGAGCCGCCGCCACCGGCACCGCCGCCACATCCCAGCGGCACGAGCAGCGCGCCCGCCAGCAGCGCCACCGCCCCGATCCATCGCCGGCCCGTTGTTGTCCGCCCCTTCATGCAACTCACCTCGCAGCCCAGCTCACCTCGCCGCCCCGGGTGGCCGAAAGGGACCTTCGGCAGGGGACGGTCAGGTTAACGTCCCCCGACCAGGTGAGCCGGAAGCACCACGGAGCACCGGCACAGCTCGGACCGATGGGAGATCTGATGTGCGTGAGCTCAGCTCCCGGGGTAGCGGGTGGACCAGGCCGGGGTGGCCGCGCCGAAGGCGTCGGAGACGGTCGCGGTGTTCTCGATCTCGGTTACCAGATCGTCCGCGACCTGCCCGACCAGCTCATAGCCCGCCAGCTCCTTCAGCCAGGCTGCCGGCAGCGCCGGCTCACCCAGAGCGGTGCCAACGAGGTTCCCGCAGATCGCACCGGTCGAGTCGCTGTCGCCGGAGTGGTTGACTGCCGCGAGCAGCGCCGTCTGCGGATCGTCGGGCGCCGCCACCGCGCAGTACACCGCGATCGCTAGCGCCTCCTCGGCGACCCAGCCGGCGCCCAGCGATTCCACGCGTTCCGCCGTGGGCGCACCGTCCGCTGCCGTTCCGAGCGCCGCCCGCAGAGCTCTGGCCACTTCCTTGCCGTCGCGTTCGGCCGACAGGCGGCCGAGGGCCGATGCGGTGGCCTGGGTGATGCCAGCGCCGTCCACCATCGCGGCGACGATCCATGCGAACGCGCCCGCGGCGAGGTACCCGGAGGGATGACCGTGGGTGAACACGGCGCATGCGACCGCATGGTCGAAGGAGGTTTCCGGGCCCCGCCGGAGCAGCCCGAACGGGGCCGAGCGCATCACCGCCCCGCATCCCTTGCTGCCGGGGTTCGCCGGCCGCGCGAGCGTGCCCATCTCGGGGCGTCCCAGCCCGGACAGGCAGGCGTTCCCCGGAGCGCGCCGGGCATACACCAGCTGCTGCGCCGCCAACCAGCCGTCCACCTCCCCGGCGGCCGGACCGGTCCGCCGCTGCGTCGTGAGCCAACGCTGGTAGGCGCGCCACAGCACCGCGGGCGGATCGGCGATGCCCCGGGAACGGCTGCGGACCGAGGCCCGGATCAGACCCTCCACGGTAAAGAGCGTCATCTGGGTGTCATCTGTAAACGGAGCGTGTACCCCGTAGGCGGCCGTGAGGCCGATGACCCCCGCCGTCCCATACTCCCGTCGGATCTCGTCAAGCGACTGGAATTCGATTGCCGCACCGAGCGCGTCTCCCAACGCCCCGCCCAGCAGGCAGCCCCGGACCCGGTCCCGGTAGGAGAGGCCGGAGTTCGCATCGTCCGTGGGCGCCGCCGCGCGCCGCTCTGATGGCCACAGGCTGACCGCGAGCCCCACGGCGGACCGGGCGGCCGGGGCGGCCCACAGACGTTCCTTGGTTCCGGCGGCGCCCTGGCTCTCTTCCGGGGTTTCGAGATCGGCGGCGGCGGCGAGTTCGGCGGCGGTCATGCGTTGGCGGGCCAGTGCCCGGCCCGACCTGCTGAGAATGACACCCTCGGCGGTCAGGATCTCCCGTGGATCGTCGGTGCGTTCCGGATCGGGCCAGCGGAAGTCCGGGGAGACGGAACCGTTCAGGAGCAGGACGCGGTGGGCGTTGGAGATCCGGGCACTGGCCAGCTTGGCTCCCACCGCGACGGCGTGGGACCCGATCACCTCCGCGACGTCGGAGTAACTGGTCCAGCGGCCGGGTGGGATCGCGGCCAGTACCCGGCTCATCAGGGTCCATCGCTGGTCCTGGGACGGCGGTACTACGGACTCGTCCGGGCCGGGCCAGATCTTCACGATCCGCTCGGCGAGCGCCCGGCCACGATTCTGGATCTCCTCCCGGCCCCATCTGTCCTGACCGGAGATTTCTCGGTTCGTAAGTGTTCGGTGAACCGGTGGGATGTTGACTGGGT
>NZ_CDWWXB010000320.1:0-1682 GCF_977971855.1 Frankia sp. CoWAU3
AGTGAGCCGTCGGTGCCAGATACCGAAGAAAAACCACACCGTCGAGTTGTCGGACCTCGGCGAGGCGAAGGGGCGAGTGGACGTCGTTGGGGAAGACCCCCGGTCCCACGAAGGTCGGCGCATCGCGCTCGCCGACGAAGAACGGGGCGACGGTGAGATGCAGCTCGTCGACTAGGCCGGCGGTGAGGAAGGCCGTATGCAGCGAGGTACCACCCTCCACCAGCAGCCGACGGACGCCACGCCGGGCGAGATCGGTCAGGATGGCGGCGACCTCGACTCGGGGCCGACCGGGAAGTTCGACCAGGATGACGCGCGCGGTGCGGGTAGCGGGCGTGGTGCGGATCGCAGCCGGCGCCGATTGCGGCGTCGACGGCTCGGGAGACGAGGTCGGCTCGGGAGACGAGGTCGGCTCGGGAGACGAGGTCGGCTCGGGAGACGAGGTCGGCTCGGGAGACGAGGTCGGCTCGGGAGACGAGGTCGGCTCGGGAGACGAGGTCGGCTCGGGAGACGAGGTCGGCTCGGCGATCGCCAACGATGATCCAGCCCGACGGTAGATGATCGTCTCGACCGGGTCGGCGGTGAACAGCCGAGCGCTCGGATCGAGGTCTCCCCCGCCGGACAGCACGACCTTGATCGGCGTGGGCGGGCGTCCGGCCGCCTCTCGCCCCACCCGACGGTGCTGCGCGCGCACGGCGAGACGGGGATTGTCCCGCCGGACAGTGGCCGCGCCGACGAGGATCGCGTCACAGCCGGCACGCACCTCGTCCACCCGGTCGAGATCGGCGGCACTGGAGAGGATCAGCCGCTCAGCCGAGCTGTCGTCGATGTGCCCATCCAACGACATCGCGCAGCTGCAGATGACATACGGCCGGCCAGCAACAGCGCCTTGGCCCACGGTGTCATCGTCGACACGCCGGCTCGTTCCCATGACGACCATCATCCCAGACCCGACATGCCCGGCAGACCTGTCGGACCGTGGGACTACCGTCAACAGATGTGCGGATCGCGACGTGGAACATCAACTCTGCGAAGGCTCGGCAGGCCCGCCTGATCGAATGGCTCAACCGGGCCGAGCCGGATGTGGTGTGCCTGCAGGAGACGAAGCTGGCGGACGACGCCTTCCTGGAGCTGTTCGACGAGGATCTGTTTCGCCGGGGCTACCGGGTCGCCCATCACGGCGACGGCCGGTGGAACGGCGTGGCGATTCTGTCGCGGGATACCCTCGACGACGTCGCGCGGGGTCTTCCGGGCGATCCGGGCTTTCCCGGTCCCGAGCCTCGCGCCATCGCCGCGACCTGCGGCGGCATCCGGATCTGGTCGCTGTACGTGCCCAACGGCCGGACCATCGACGACCCTCATTACGCCTACAAGCTGGCCTGGCTCGCCGCGCTGCGCGAGGTGGTGGCCGAGGCCACGGCCCAGGGCGCGGTGATGACGTTGGGTGATTTCAACATCGCGCCAACGGACGTTGACGTCTGGGACATCACCCGGTTCGAGGGCGCCACCCACGTCACCCCGGCGGAACGCGCGGCACTCGCGGAACTCGTCGACGCCGGGCTCATCGATGTGCTGCGGGCCCGCTGGCCCGACGACGTCGTCTACACCTACTGGGACTACCGCCAGCTGTGTTTCCCGAAGAACCTCGGGATGCGCATCGACCTGGCTCTGGCGACCGCCGACGT
>NZ_CDWWXB010000320.1:2071-3186 GCF_977971855.1 Frankia sp. CoWAU3
AGTGGCCGAGATCCGCTGCGCCTCCACGCCCTCGGGAAGCCTGAACTCCCGGCGGTAGGAACCGTGCCAGCGCTCGCGGTGTACGCGACCGGCGTGCTCATTCTCGCTGCCGGCCGCACGCTTCCCGCGGACGACCAGGCGGCCCCGGTCGATCTCGACCGCGACGTCCCGCTCGACATCGACCCCGGGCAGCTCGAGGTTGATCAGTACATCCGCTCCCTCAGTAACCACATCAGCCGACGGGACGGCGAACTCGGTGACCGACGACCGTCCGGTAAGCATCGGACGCCGCGGGCCCCAGACACGCCGAACGATCTCGTCGAACTCCCGGTCCATACGCCCCAGCGAGGCAAACGGGTCCCACAGGTAGGTGCTCACGACGCTCCCCCTCCAAAAGATTGATCTTTCTAGGGCCGATCTCTGTACATCGATGCCGATCGGGACGCTCCCGCACCTCAGGCGCCCCCTGGGCGGATCACCTTCGGCTCGATTGCCTCCCGCTCTCACAGTTCGTGAGTCTAAGGCGCTCAACTTTGCTTTTGCAAGCGAGGGTAAGGAATTTGTTGAATGTGAGGCAGGACACCGAAACGGCGAACGGTCGCAGCGGCCGACCCCGGGCGGCCGGGCGGTGGGGCCTCGGCTCCGGCCCGCCGCGGCGGGCCTGATCGCTCGGAGCGAGAAGCCGGCGATCGTGCGGCCGCGAGCCGCCGCGGGCCGCCGTGACACCGGGCCGCCGGGCCGCCGGGCCGCCGCGGAATGGCGGCACCGGATCCGGGCACCATCAGCCGAACCGCCGACCCGGGATCAAATTAGTCCGGGATCACGGCAAATCGTTTGCGCCGTACATACCCGAAGCCCGATTACCACCGACAAACTACCCCTTGAGTGAGGGTTACCGGGAGTGACCACAAGATAGCCACAGCACCGTGGTATAAAGTCGCACGCGCCATACCGGACTGCGTGTTGGGGAGGCTGTTCGTGTACCACGAGCGAACGGTTGCAGCACCGTACGAGGCAGCACCGTACGAGATTGTTGGACGGAGTTACCACAAACGGCCTGTCCCATCGCGCAGCCGCCCGGCCCCGGCGCATCCGTGACGGCGGAATCAAGCGGC
>NZ_CDWWXB010000321.1:0-2780 GCF_977971855.1 Frankia sp. CoWAU3
GTCGGCGGGGCTGTCGGCGGGGCTGTCGGCGATCGGGGGGTGCGGCGGGCGGAGCAACTGGTGGTTCTCGGCGCGGGCCTGGACGGACGGCCCTGGCGGATGCCGGAGCTCGCCGGCGTCGCCGTATTCGAGGTCGATCATCCGGCGTCCCAGCGGGACAAGCTCGACCGGCTCGGGGACGCGGGGCCGCCGGGAACGGCACCGCGCTTTGCGCCGGTGGACTTCAGCCGTGACGACCGCGACGCGGCCCTGACGTCGGTGGGGCATCGGCCGACGGTGCCGACGGTCTGGATCTGGGAGGGTGTCGTGCCCTACCTCACCCGTGGCCAGGTCGCCGCCACGACCCGGGTCGTGGCGGGGCGCTCGACCCCGGGAAGCCGCCTGATCGTTCATTACCACGCGCCGGCGCTCTCGGCGTTTCTCGGCCGGCTGGCGGCACGGGTGCTAACTATCGTGTCACGGCGCCCCGATCCCATGGCCCGCGAACCCAACCGCTCGGCATGGACCCCCGCCGCGATGCGTCGGATGCTCGCCGCCCACGGCTTCACCGTCCGCCGCGACGACGACCTGCTCACGCTCGCCCGGTGGCTGGCGGTGCCGGTTCGGCACCGCCAGTCGCTGCGCAACGGCCACGTCGTCGTAGCCGACCTCCTCGTGGCCGACCTCGACACGGTCTGACCCGCCCTGGTCTGACCCGCCCTGGTCTGGCGCCACCTCGCGCGCTCCGCTCACGCGAACCGATCCGCCAGTCACCCTGATCCGCCCGTCACCCGACCTACTTACAGTCTGTAGCGCCCTCGTGGGTTTCGGTTGGGGTTGACCGGGGATGATGTCCAGGGCACCCGTGTGGGGAAACCTGCGAGACCGCACTCAGCGATCGTGGCGACCGACCGG
The DNA here is from genome assembly GCF_977971855.1 of Frankia sp. CoWAU3. Lineage (NCBI taxonomy): Bacteria > Bacillati > Actinomycetota > Actinomycetes > Frankiales > Frankiaceae > Frankia > Frankia sp. CoWAU3. The sequence goes on from NZ_CDWWXB010000321.1 coordinate 895, forward strand.
CAAGACACTGCGGACCGTACGCCGGTCGGTCGTCTCCGCAGCCGGGCACCGGGGGAACCGGAGGAGGTGGGAGGGGCCGGGTCAGAGCCGGTTGCGCAGCAACTGCTTGCCCTCCTCGGCGCCCTTGCGGCTTTCGTTCTGCGCCCGGCGGAACAGGCTCGCCAGCTCCTGGTCGTCGTCGCGCTCGGCGTCGCCGATGTAGGTCTCCAGCCGCAGCGCGTTGCTCAGACACCTCTCCGTGAACCACAGCAGGTCGTACTGGGCGTCCTTCGTGCCGGTGACGTTCCCGGTCTCGGCTGTCGTGGTCATCTGATCGGCTCCCTTCATCGGGGTCTGCGGATACACATCCTTCGGAGTACCAGTTCCCGCACGGGCCGCTCTTACCCGTCTGTCCGTCCGTGGCCCGAGCACGAGCGACCAACCGCAGAAGATCGACAGCCCGCTCGACACGATCTACGATCACGTCCGCGCCGTCCATGGCACCGCCTTCCCTCGGGTGATCCGTCGTGATCCGTCGTCTATGACCTCCTACCGGTGTGGTGTTCCGTTTTGTAAGACCCCGGGGTATGATCGGTTGTCGGCCGGGACTGAACCCGCAGGCCATCGGTCATGATCGAGAGCAGGGGTCGAGCGTGGTCCGCCCGCTCCGGCGCCTCTTCCCGGATCCAGCCGATGGCGGTCACGAGAGAGATCACCTCCTCGACCCGCACGTCCGACCGGACGTCGCCGGCCCGCTGGGCCCGGACGAGGAGTGCCAGCGTCGCCTGCTCGAGGGAGTGGCAGGACGCGTGCAGCCCCGTCTCCTCGTCGCTCACCATGGCGAGCAGCCTGGCGGCCACCCCCCGGTAGGTCGCGATGTGCGTGATCAGTTTGTCGAGCCAGCCGAACAGCGCCGCGCCCGCCTCCGGGGCGTCCAGCAGCCGGTCCACCTCGTCGAGTAGCGCGGCGGTCCGATCGTGCAGCAGCGCCTCGAGCAGCGCGTCCCGGTTGGGAAAGTGCCGGAAAAGCGTGCCGATCCCGACCCCCGGCTGCCTGGCGACCTCGTTGAGGGAGATGTCCCTGTCGCTGCCGGCGAAGGTGCCCCGGGCCACCTCGATGATCCGCTCGCGGTTGCGGTGCGCGTGCGAGCGCATCGGCCGGTCCGCCGTCGCCACGCTGCTGGCCATGTGCACCTCCGGGGGGCTCGGCCGTACGCCCCATCGAGCCTACGGAAGCTTGGTCGTCACGAGGGGTGTGCTGGTGGTCAGCGGCGCGCGACGGTGCCGAGCGCGACGGCGCAGAGCCGTTCCCCGTCCCTGTCTCCGCCGCGGTCGAAGACCTCGCAGCGCACGGTAACCAGAGTGGAGCCGGCGTGGACGACCTCGGCACGGGCGATGAGCTCGTCGCCCCGCGCCCCCCGGAAATAGTTGATCTTCATCTCGGAGGTCAGGACGGCGTCCCCCGCGACGCTGCCGGCGGCGAAGGTGAGGGCCGTGTCGGCGGCATAGCTCAGCGCCCCGCCGTGCGCGGCGCCGTGCTGCTGGCATAGATGATCTCCGAGCGGGATGGTCAGCTCGGCCACCCCCGCCTCGAAGCGACTGAGCCGGGCGCCGAGCAGTCGACTGAAGGGCTGGGCTGCGAGTAGCCCGCGGGCCACGGCGATGTCGGGCGTCATCGGCTCTCCAGGAAGGTGTGCCTGCCGGCGGGGCGCCTACCAAGCAGTGTGGGCCTTGGGAGGTTTGTGGGTCGTCAGGGACTGGGCGCGGGTGGCGGAGGGGTGACGAAACGATTGGCAGTGGTCTCGATGGCGGACTGCGGACTGATGATCTGGGCCGTGGCCGGCTGCGGTCGGCTGAGCCACTGCTTTCGTCTCGCTGCTCGCCTGAATCCAGGGCGAAGCGATGGTG
>NZ_CDWWXB010000322.1:0-2771 GCF_977971855.1 Frankia sp. CoWAU3
CCTGGGGAGAACTGCACCCATCTGAGATGAACACCTCGATGCCCTCGTCAGGCTCCACAATGAACGTGTGCCTGCTGTTGGCGACCTCGTACACGAAGTCACCCGGCCCCGACACCCAGGCGTGCTCCGCGTACCGCCATTTCCCTCGAACGGTGTAGATAAACACGCGGCCATAATGGTCGTGCACACCCAGCGAAGCTCCCCCCGGCGCCCGCAGAAGCATTTGCGTCTCGCTCTTGACCAGATCCACATGAAGGATCTTTAATTCCACCTCGTTCGTGTAAGGCGTGAACGGAACCCACGGAAGATCATCGACTCCCGTGTACGTTGGAGCGAAATGTTGGAGGGGATTGACCAGTGTCGTCATCTGCATCTCCTCGGGTGGTTGTCGTCGATCCCTGCCTTCGGAATCGTCTGGATCCGGCGGGGAACAGCCGGCTAGGCGAGCGGTAGGGTTTGATTCTGGACCCACCAAAAGATCCGAGATAGAACAGCGGTGACAGATCCCTGAACATACGCGACAAGCGCGGGTGCCACGCGCGCCGTCGGGGCGCGGACCGGGGTGCCGATGACACCGCTGGGCAGGATAATCCCCTGATGATGCGGATGTCCGACGACCGTGTGCGAGAACTCACCGCTGCGCTGGAACACGACGAGGGACTGGTGGATCCCACGATCAAGCGTGTCCGGCGCGAGATCCCGGCCTATGAGGTGGTCCCGACCGAGGCGCTGGTGACGAGCATCCACCGCAACGTCGTGCTGGCGTGCCGCACCCTGCGGGCGGGCGTCGTGCCGCCGAGCTCGGAGATCTGGCAGGCCGAGCGCACAACGCTGGAACGGCTCCGGCAGGGCGTGCCGATCGAGGACATCATGGGCGGCTTCCGCATCTGCATAGCGAGCATCCAGGACCGGCTGGTGGATCGCGCCCAGGAGTTCGGGGTCGACCACCCCGAGTCGCTCACCCTCACCTCGCTGCTGTGGAAGCTGAGTGACGTGTTCTCCGCTCGTGCGGCGAGCGCCTACCGCGCGTACGGCCTGTCGCATGCGGTGGCGGACCGAAGGCGCAGGGACGAATGGCTCGCCGGGCTGCTCGCCGGCACCCTGTCGCCGGCGCAGATTGAGCAGGGGCGCATCCGCTACCACGTGCGGCGCGACACACGCCTGCGGGCGGTGTGCACTGCCACCTTGTCGGAAGCGGAGCTGGACCAGGCCCTCAACCTGATCAACCAGGGGTGCCGGCGCAGCAACATGGTCCTGCTCCTGGTGCCCTCCCAAGGCCGGCTCGTGGGGATCGTGTCGGGGCCGCCACCCGCGGTCCCGGGGCTGCTGGTCGCAGCCGGGCCCGAGGGGCCGCTGGGCCGGGTCGCGGCGTCCTTCTCGGTGGCCAACGACGTATTGGCCGCGGCCCGACTGCGCCACGACGAGGGCGTGCACACCCTCGAGAGCCTCGGCTGGCGGGTGGCCGTGCCGCGTGCGGCGGACGTGACCGCACTGATGCGGGCCCGCTACCTCCAGCCGCTCCGGGACAGCAGTGCGTTCGGGGAGGAAGTCGTCGAGTCGCTCCGCTGCTACCTGGCCAACGGCCGTAACATCCCGCGGACCGCCGAGGCGCTGCACGTACACGTCAACACGCTGCGCTACCGGCTAGCCCGGTTCGAGGAGCTGACCGGGTGGTCCCTGGACGACACCGACACCCTGGTGGAACTGTCCTGGGCCTTCCACGCGGAGACGGCAGCCCCGCCGGTTTCGTAGCCGCGTACGAAGCGAAGGGCGCCGCGTTGGCATCCCACCCGTAGCCTTCGATGTGTCGCACACCACATCCTGTTGGAAATTCGTACCCGTTACCGGGCCCATCAGAGCTCGACGTTCCGAGCTGGTGGTCTCGGCCCCGCCCAACAGGGGAGCAACCCATGACCGCTTCGATGACAGCAACAACCGGCCTGCGGGAGCGGACCAACCACTATCGGCAGCTCCTGGCCGCCTCCGTCGGCAACGCCGTCGAATGGTTCGACTGGTACATCTACTCGATGCTTGCGGTGTACTTCTCCACGCAGTTCTTCCCGGCCAGCCCGGGAGGCAGCCTGGTGCCGCTGATGTCGACCTTAGCAATCTTCGCCGTCGGATTCTTCGCCCGCCCGGTCGGAGCGCTGATCCTCGGGATTCTCGCCGACCGGATCGGCCGCCGCAGGACGCTCAGCACCACGATTATGGGCATGGGCCTGGGCAGTCTCATCATCGGGCTTGCCCCCACCTACAAGCAGGTCGGGGTCGCCGCCCCGGCACTACTCCTGCTGGCCCGGCTGATCCAGGGTGCCTCCGCGGGGGGCGAGTATGCCGCGGGAAGCGCGTTTCTCATCGAGTCCGCGCCGGCTGGCCGTCGGGGCCTGTACTCGAGCTTCTTCTACATCAGTGCGACCTCGGCCAACCTGGCGGCGATCGGGATCAGCGCCTTACTCGCCAGCACGCTGGACTCGCAGAACATGACCAGCTGGGGCTGGAGGATCCCCTTCCTGCTCGGCTCGGTCGCGGCCATGGTCGGCATGTGGATCCGGACGCACGCCAAGGAGACCCTCACCCAGACGGCGGACGAGCCGGCCGGTGCCCGTCGTGCCGACATGTTCGAGTTCCTCCGCCGGCACCCCAGGGAATCCCTCCAGGTGTTCGGGCTGACCGCGGCCCCGGCCCTGGTGTTCTATGTATGGACCGCCTACCTGCCGACGTACGCGAACATCACGGTGGGCTCCAACCTCAAGCACGGCCTGCTCTCCGGT
>NZ_CDWWXB010000323.1:0-2761 GCF_977971855.1 Frankia sp. CoWAU3
CTTACGGTCAGGTAGTTGGCTGCTTGACGCTGCCTCCGGCCCTGGCCAGCGGTCCCAGCTGGTCCAGCGCGCGCAGCGTCGCGTCGGCGTCGGTGATGGTGAGCAGCCCGAACAGGGCGCGACGGACACCACGAGCGCGCAGCCTCTCGAGCGTGGCCTCGTCGGGATCCATGAGCGGAACGGTCACCGGTGGCGTCGCCACCCCGGCCCGGTCCGCCTCCTCGGCCAGCTCGTCCAGGCCTTGGATCAGCTGGTCGACCGGAAGGGGTGGAGTGAGCCAGCCGTCGCGCCCGGCGATGATCCGGCGGAAGGTCGTCGGGCCCCATCCCCCGATCCAGACCGGCGGATACGGTCGCTGCACAGGCTTGGGCCACTGGAAGACCGGATCGAAATCGACGAAGCGACCGTGGAACTCCGCCTCCTCGGTGGTCCAAAGCGCCTTCACCGCGGCCAGCCGCTCCCGCATCAGCGCCATTCGAGTCGCCGGGTCGGTGCCGTGGTTGCGCATCTCCTCACGCAGCCAGCCGGCGCCGACGCCGAGTTCGAAACGGCCCTCGCTGACCAGGTCCAGGCTGGCCGCTTCCTTCGCCAACAGGAGCGGGTCCCGCTGGACCACGAGCGCGACCGCGGTGCCCACGCGCAACCGGGTGGTCGCGGTCGCCACGGCCGTCAGACTGACGAAAGGATCAAGATTTCGGTAGTAGTCGCGGGGAATCTCACCAAGCTCGGGGTGCGGTGTCTCCCGTCGGGCGGGGATGTGGGTGTGCTCGGTGACGAACAGTGATTCGAAGCCGCGCTCCTCGATCACCCGGGCGAGCTGAGCAGGCCTGATCTGTTCGTCAGTGACCGCGGTGAAGATCCCGATATCCATGCGTCGCACCGTAGTGTCTGCCATCAGTGTCAGGGTCAAGAGCGAGGGCTGGAGGCTGGTCCTGATGTTGATCGGCGAGCTGTCGACACAAACCGGCGCCAGCGTGCGGTCCTTGCGCCATTACGAGAAGAACGGACTGCTCGTGGCGGAGCGCGGCGCCAACGGCTACCGCCATTTCCCGGAGTCCGCGGTGGAGACGGTGGCCCGGATCCAGGTGCTGCTCGGCGCCGGACTGTCGGTGGCGACGATCTGCCAGGTGCTGCCCTGCACCATCGACGCGATGCCGCGGATCGTGCCGTGTGCCCAGCTGTCGGCGACACTGCGCCGCGAGCTGGACCGGCTGGAGCTACAGGCCGCGTACCTCGATCGCGCACGTTTCCTGATCTCGACGATGCTCGCGGCCTGAGCGCCACAGGAAGTAGCCGGGCCTCCGGGGCGCAGAACCCGTCAGCCGCCGATACTAGTGGACCTAACGCACCACGATAAGAACCGGTCAATCTTGGTTGCTGGCCCTGAAATCACCGTCCGGCCGGTCGCCACACGTGCCCCGAACAGGGACGATGCTCGGTGACCACGCCGACCGGAACATCGCCTACCGGGTAGAACACGCGTTCCGAACACCTAGCGGTTCCGGGCACTTCCGGGCTTCCTGGTGACCGTGCGCGTTGGGCACCGTGGTCGCGTCCACCCTCCTCTTCCGCCTCTGAATGTGCCCGTGCTCGGGTCGCGGTCGCGCCGAGGAGGGGTGATGGTCAGAACGTCCGCACCCGGGGGCGATGTACCCGCGGTCAGTGCGGCTGATCGAGCTGACTGGCGACGAGCGGGAACTCTGCCTTCAGGAGCGTTGCCAGTTGCTCCTGAAGCTCGCGCAGCGCGGTCGTGGCGATGCGCCACACGATTGACCAGTCAACCTCGAAGTACGCGTGAACAGCGATGTTGCGGAAGCCCGTGACGGACCGCCACGGCACATCCGGCCAGCGGTCGCGGATCTCGGGCGAGACTCGACCGGCTGCCTCGCCGATCACCAGGAGCTTCTGCAGAACGGCGCTCTGGATCAGGTCGCTCGCCAGGAAGGCGGCCTCGTCGGCGTCCTGGACGAACGTCGTCGCGGCAGCCGCCGCTTCGATCATGTCGACGAGGTAGAGCTCGTCACGCCGCATAGAGGACCCGAGCCTCCGCGAGTACCCGGTCGCGGATGACCCACTTCAGCCGGGACTTGGGTACCAGGTCGACGTGCCGACCGACGATCTTTTCGAGCTCGTCCCGAAGATCGACGATCTCGAAGCCAAGCTTCGAGTCGGGCGCCAGCACATACAGCAGGTCGACGTCCGAGGAGTCGGTGTCGTCGCCACGAGCCACCGAGCCGAAGACGGAGAGCTCGGCGACCCCGTAGCGTCGGCACACCTCGGCGATCCGGCTGTCACGAAGGTCGACGGTCACATCGCCATTATCGCCTCCAGGCAGCCACGACCGCACGGCTCGGACACCGCCTCCAACGAGGTGACCTGGCCCCGTCCGAGGAACAAGAAGGCCGGGGCGACCAGCGGTGCGCCCAAGAGATCACCTTCCGGACGGGTCACGCGGCACACGTCCGGGGCTACGAATTCTTGTTCGGGGAGGTAGCGCGTTAGCCAACTGGCGGCATCTCATGCCAGGGTGACCATTCGGACCAGGCTTCCCAGTTGGGACGGTCATCGTCGGCGAGCCAGTTCCATGCGTGGGGCTTTGCGACCGGCCCCGCTCGGGGCGGCCGCGGCGGATCAGCGAGCTGGAGCGCGCCGAGCTCGTCGCGCTGGTCTGCCAGCTCCCGGCCGAGACCGGGGTACCGCTGGTCCGCTGGAGCTGCCCCGAGCTGGCCCGAGCTGGCCGCCGAGCTGACCCGTCGCGGCC
>NZ_CDWWXB010000324.1:0-2739 GCF_977971855.1 Frankia sp. CoWAU3
TTCCGAGCCACTGACCATCCCGGTCCCGGCCGCGCCGGAACCGGACCTGGAACCGGTTCCCGGGTGAGCCTGCTCGGCTGGCGGCAGTGGGCGGTGGACGCGCGCGGCCAGCTACGCCCTGCCTGGACGCCGTGGTCGCCGTTTCCACCCGGGTTGCTGCTCTGGCGCGCCGACGGCATGACCGAGGCACATTGCCTGCGCACCCGCCGGCCGGACCGGGACGGCGAGCCCGGTGCGGGCCACGAACGGGTCCCGGACGAGCACTGCGCCTGCGGCCTGTATGCCTGGCGGGACCCGAGCATCCTGGCCACCGCCCGCCCGCCCCGCTGGACCTCCCTGCCGTACGTCGTCGGAGTGGTCCGGCTCGGGGGGCGGGTCATCGTCGGTGAACGGGGCTATCGCGCGGAGCGCGGCTATCCCGTCGCCGTGCTTGACCGCGACGGCGTCGTCTCCGACGACTACGCCGTTGCGCGCTATCGCAGCTACGCCGCGTTGGTGGCGGAATGGGCGGATCCGAGCGCCACGCCCCGCGGCCAGGACCGGGCAGCCGGGTAGTACCGCGCACCGGCCCGGACAGCCCAGCACCGGACAGCCCAGCACCAGGAACCGCCGGACCCGCGAGAACGAACGCGGTCCCGGAAAACCGGCGAGGGTTTCCGTAGCCGGCTGAGGAACTCTCCCTCGGCGGGTATCTCTCCCTGTGCCGCGTCGCGGACGAACCGTCACCCCACACCGCCAAATCATCACGTTATGTAGCTACGGAGGCAATCAGGGCGACTATGGTCGTGAACGCCCCGTACATCCCGTCCGCAGGGGGCGGATCGGGGTCTACGGGCACACGAGGGGGCCGTCGTGACGCAATCCGAAACCGCTGGGGCCGCCAAAGGCATCTCCGGTCACGGTACCGATCATGCTCCCGGCCACGGTGCACGCCCGGCGCCGGAGATCCGGTCCTGGCGGATCCAGGTTCCTCCGCCGCTGTTGGTCGCGGTGGGATACCTGGCGGTGGCCATCGGCATCTTCCACTCCGCTTGGGGGAATCTCGGGAACGTCTCCTACGGCGGCAACGACGCCATGCTGTTCGCCTGGTTCCTCGGCTGGACGCCGCACGCGCTCGCCGACGGGCTCAACCCGTTCCTGACGCACCACATCAACGCCCCCGACGGGGCCGACGTCCTGTGGAGCACACCCGTGCTCCTACTGGGCGCGCTGGCCGCACCGATCACGCTGCTGGGCAGCCCCGTGACCACGCTGACGGTGCTACTGACTCTGGCGCCCGTGATCAGCGGATTCGCCCTGTTCTGGGTGCTGCGCCGATGGGTACGTCCGGGACCAGCGGCGCTGGCGGGCCTGCTGTACGGCTTCGGACCGTACATGATCGGTGCGTCCTACGGTCATCTGCATCTGACCTTCGCGCCGTTCCCGCCGGTTCTCCTGCTGCTCCTCGACGATCTCGTGGTCCGCGGGCGGGGGCCGCGGCGCACCGGCGTCCTGCTCGGTCTGGCGATCATCGCCCAGGCGCTGATCGGCGAGGAGCTGCTCGCCACATCCGCGCTGACAGCCACGTTTGGCCTTGTGATCCTCGCCGTACGTCATCGCGATCGGATCCGATCGCGGCTACGACCGGCCCTGACCGGCCTCGCCACGGCCGGCGGGGTCGCCGCGGTCGCGCTCGCCTGGCCGCTGGGCACCCAGTTCCTGGGTGCCCAGCGGATCCATGGCTCGATCCAACCCGATGGAATCGCCGTGACGGATCTGCTGACCTTCGTCACGCCGACGCCCATGCAGGCCGTCGCCCCGGACGGCGCGCTGCGCCACAGCCTCGGTTTCACGGGGAACGCGGTCGAGGTCAGCGGCTACCTGGGCGCTCCACTGATCGTTCTGATCGTCGTGGTCGTCGTCGCAACGGGCGGCGCGCGCCGGCCTCCGCTGGTCGGGGTGTTCGCTCCGCTCGGCGTGGTCATGGCCGTGCTCTCACTCGGTGGTCACCTGCATGTCGACGGCCGGGACACCGGCGTTCCCCTCCCGTGGCAGCCCCTTCAGCACGTGCCGGTGCTCGGCAACGTGTTGCCCTCCCGCCTGGCGTTATACGTGATGATGTGCGCGGCCATCGTGGTGGCGACCGGGCTTGACCAGCTGGCGTCGGACCCGACGGTGCCCGCCGATCCGGACCCCGGACGGGAGATCCCCGCTCGGGTCCGGACCAGGACCGTCCGGCTGGGAGCCGGCCTGCTGACACTCGCGGCCATGGTGGCGCTCGTCCCCGCCCCGATGCTCACCACGTCGATGACGACGCCCGCGTTCTTCACCAGTGACGGGGTGACCCTGATTCCGCAGGGTGCCACCGCACTCGTCGTCCCCTTTCCCCATCCCCAGAACGCCGAGGCCATGCTGTGGCAGGCCAGGGCGAACTTCCGGTTCGTCATCCCCGGCTGCTACTGCACCGTCCCCGGGCCCGATGGCCGGGCGGCATTCCACAGCCCGCCGGACGCGCTGACGTCCGCCCTCATCGACATCGACAACGGCGCGACGACCGCCGCTGCCATGTCGGGATCGCCGCGGCTGCGGGCGGCCTACAAACGGCTCGCCCCGGACGCCGTCGTGCTGGGACCGGCGCGGCGGACTGCCGAGTTACGCACGCTGCTGCGCGAACTCGTCGGCGCGGCTCCCAGCCGGGTCGGCGGGGTCGACCTGTGGCTCCCAGGCCGGGAAGCCGGGCGTTGGCCTCGCCACCGGTGA
>NZ_CDWWXB010000325.1:0-2704 GCF_977971855.1 Frankia sp. CoWAU3
ACAGAGTGACACCCGAAGGTTAAACGACAAGCTCAGAATCAGAACATTCAGAACAGGAAGTAGCGCTGGGTCATCGGAAGTTCGCTCACCGGATCCGCCTCGATCGCCTCACCGTCCACCGTGACGGTGAACGTGTCGGGGTCCACCCGGATGTCCGGTGTCGCGGTGTTCTCGGGAAGATCCGCCTTGCCGCGGCGGCGCACATCCGCGACCGGCACCACCGGGGTGGCGAGCCCCAGCCGTCCGGGCAGCCCGTCCTCGATCGCCGCCGGGGCAACGAAGATCAACGACGACGCGGCGGCCGGACCACGGGCGGCTCCCCACATCGGCCGGGGCAGCACCGGCTGCGGGGTCGGGATGGAGGCGTTCGCATCGCCCATCGCGGCCCAGGCGATGAACCCGCCCTTGAGGACCAGCGACGGCCGCACCCCGAAGAACGCCGGGTCATACAGCACCAGGTCGGCGAGCTTGCCGGGTTCCACCGAGCCGATCTCCGCGTCCAGGCCGTGCGCCACCGCCGGGCAGATCGTGTACTTGGCGATGTAGCGCCGGGCCCGGGTGTTGTCGGCCCGATCGTCGCCGGCCAGGGACCCGCGCCGGAGCTTCATCACATGCGCGGTCTGCCAGGTACGCAGGACGACCTCGCCGATCCGGCCCATCGCCTGCGAGTCCGAACCGATCATCGAGATCGCGCCCAGGTCGTGCAGGATGTCCTCGGCTGCGATCGTCGACGGCCGGATCCGGCTCTCGGCGAAGGCCAAGTCCTCGGGCACGCTGGGGTTGAGATGGTGACAGACCATCAGCATGTCGAGGTGCTCGTCGAGGGTGTTGACGGTGTGCGGGCGGGTCGGATTCGTCGATGACGGCAGCACGTTGCCGGCGGCCGCGACCGTGATGATGTCCGGGGCATGCCCGCCGCCGGCCCCCTCGGTGTGGTAGGCATGGATCGCCCGGCCGGCGATGGCGGCCAGCGTGTCCTCGACGAAGCCGGCCTCGTTCAGGGTGTCGGAGTGCAGCGCAACCTGGACGCCGGCGGCGTCGGCGACCCGCAGGCAGGCGTCGATTGCGGCCGGCGTCGTCCCCCAGTCCTCGTGCAGCTTGAAGCCGGCCGCCCCGGCTCGCAGCTGTTCCCACATCGACTCGTCGCTGACCGTGTTGCTCTTGCCGAGTAGGACAACGTTGACCGGCCAGTCGTCCAGCGCGGACAGCATCCGCGCCAGGTTCCAGGATCCGGGCGTCACCGTCGTCGCCTTCGTGCCCTCGGCCGGGCCGGTGCCGCCGCCGATCAGCGTGGTGATGCCGGCGCCCAGCGCCTCCGGAACCTGCTGCGGGCAGATCAGATGGACGTGGCAGTCCACCGCGCCGGCGGTGAGGATCTTCCCGTTACCGGCGATGATCTCGGTGCCGGGCCCCATCACCAGCTCGGGATGGACGCCGTCCATTGTGTCCGGGTTGCCGGCCTTACCCAGCGCGACGATCCGGCCGTCGCGGATCCCCACGTCGGCCTTGACCACACCCCAGTGGTCGAGAACGACGGCGCCGGTGATGACGAGGTCGGGCGCACCCTCGGCGCGGGTTGCCAGGGACTGCCCCATCGACTCACGGATGACCTTGCCGCCCCCGAAGACGGCCTCGTCACCGGTCCCGGTGCCCGCCGGCCCGCGGCTGCGGTCCTCCGTCACCTCGATGAACAGGTCGGTGTCCGCGAGCCGGATACGGTCGCCGACCGTGGGGCCGTACAGGGCCGCGTAGCGGGAGCGGTCGAGTCGGCTCACGAACCCTCTCCCTGAAAGCCCGATATATCCTCAATCGTCGCGGTGTCCGCAATCCGGGTGCCGCTCGCGGCGTCCAACGGGCCGGCCGATTCCGGTCGCAGGCCCGGCACGACCCGGGCGCCGGCCAGCGGCACCAGTTCGATCTCGCGTTCCACGCCGGGTTCGAAGCGGACCGCGGTGCCGGCGGGCACCGCGAGCCGGTGGCCCCAGGCACTCGCCCGGTCGAAGTCGAGAGCGGGGTTCGCCGCGGCGAAGTGGTAGTGCGAGCCGACCTGCACCGGCCGGTCGCCCATGTTACGGACCAGCACCGTGCGTACCGGGCGTCCGGCGTTGATCTCGACGGGATCGTCGCCGGTCAGGATCTCCCCGGGGATCACGGGATCGGCCGGTGGACGGTGACCAGCTTGGTGCCGTCCGGGAAGGTGGCTTCGACCTGCACCTCGCCGAGCATCTCCGGCACGCCCTCCATGACGTCGTCCCGGGTGAGCACGGTTCGCCCGGCGCTCATCAGGTCCGCGACGCCGCGACCGTCCCGCGCGCCCTCCAGCAGGAACGAGGTGATGATCGCGGTCGCTTCGGGATGGTTCAGCCGCAGCCCACGGGCTCGCCGTTCACGGGCGAGCCCGGCCGCCACATGGATCAGCAGTCGTTCCTGTTCATGGGGGCTCAGCAGCACGAATGCGAAGCCTAGCAGGTCGGGGAATGCCGCCGGCCTGGTTCGGTTCGGCGCGGTCCACGACACGCCGGCGAAGCTCCGGCCCAGATGCTCGTCGGACATATCGGGGCGCAATGTGACGGTCAGGTGAACGGCGACGCTCTCGTAGCTCAAGAAAAGTTTCGTCCAGGTTTCTGTCCCGACATTGCCGGGGACGCCGCGGGAGTGTGGTTCCGTCAACAGTAAGAATGGAGTTACTGGTAATTCACCCGGG
>NZ_CDWWXB010000326.1:0-2691 GCF_977971855.1 Frankia sp. CoWAU3
AAACGACAAGCTAAGGTCCGGTGTCATGCAGACGAAGTGGGAGTACGTGACGGCGCCGGTACTGATCCACGCCACCAAGCAGATTCTCGACAACTGGGGTGAGGACGGCTGGGAGCTGGTCCAGATCGTTCCCGGTCCCAACCCCGAGAGCCTCGTCGCCTACTTCAAGCGTCCCAGGAGTCAGTCCTGACATGGCCGCACCGAGCGAACGCCTGGCGGCGCTGGGCCTGACGCTGCCGCCGGTCCCGACCCCGGCCGGCGCCTACCTCCCCGCGGTCCGGGCGGGCAGCCTGATCTGGACGGCCGGTCAGCTTCCGCTGGTGGACGGCCGGCTGGCCCGCACCGGCCTGGTGGGCGCGGGCGCCGAGGTAACCGTCGAGCAGGCCGCGGAGCTCGCCCGGACGGCCGCGCTCAACGCGCTGGCGGCGGCGGCGTCGGTGGCCGGCGGGCTCGACGGGATCACCCGGATCATCAAGGTGGTTGGATTCGTCGCGAGCGCCCCCGGCTTCACCGGCCAGCCAACGGTCGTCAACGGGGCGAGTGAGCTGCTCGCGGCGGTCTTCGGCGAGGCCGGTCAGCATGCTCGCTCGGCCGTCGGCGTCTCGGCGCTGCCGCTGGGCGCACCGGTCGAGATCGAACTGGTGCTCGGGGGGTAGGCCAGTCCCGCCGGTGCCGGCCTCGGGGTTGCGGCGGCGCGCCGCGGCCAACAGGACAAACAAACCCCACCTCGCCACCAACGGCTCTAGCATCTGGGCAATGGTCGACCACAAGGCTGCCCTGATCGCTCGGCTGCGCTGGTCCCCGGCCGACGGAGGCCGCCGCGACGGGGTGACGGCGCGCCATCCGTCCGCGCCGCCCGCAGCGGTGCGCGACGCCTCGACGGTCGTGCTGCTGCGCGACGCGCCGGGTAACCAGGGGATCGAGGCCTACCTGCTGCGCCGGGCTGCGACCATGGCATTCGCCGGTGGGATGTACGCATTCCCAGGTGGACGAGTAGATCCGGCCGATATGGGGCCAGACGTGCCCTGGGCGGGTCCATCGGTCGCCGAGGTCATGCACGCGCTCGACGCCGATCCCGCACTCGCCCGCGCGCTCGTCTGTGCGGCCGTACGGGAGACCTTCGAGGAGTGCGGGATCCTGCTGGCCGGCGCGGTGGCGGGCGAGGACGGCCGGCTCGGCGGCGGCCCGGAGGCGCTCAGCGATCAGGTCCGGGCCGCCGAGCGCCTCGCCCTGGAACGGCACGAGCTCGGCCTGAGCGCCCTGCTCCGCAAATACTCCCTCGTGCTGCGGGCCGATCTCCTCGCGCCCTGGGCCAGATGGGTGACTCCCGAGATCGAGCCGCAACGGTACGACACCAGGTTCTTCGTCGCGGCGCTTCCCACCGGCCAGCATCCCGGCCAACCCTCCAGCGAGGCGGACCGGATGCAGTGGATACGCCCTGCGGACGCCCTCGAACGCCATACGGCCGGGACCATGGACATGCTGCCACCCACCGCGTTTACCCTCGCCGAACTATCCGAATACGCCGACGTCGCGGCGGTGCTGGCCGCTGCCCACGCCCGCGACCTGTCGCCGATCATGCCGAGGATTCTGGTCAGCGGCGGCGAAGCACACCTCCTGCTGCCGCATGACGAGGCGTACGACGACCCGGGAAACCATGACGACCTGCGGGATGCGGGCCCCACCGACCGGGCGCGGCAATAGCCATGGCCGTGCCCCGACAGATCACTCCCCTGGCCGCCGTGCTTCTCGCTCCGAATCCGGGCCCGATGACGCTCGACGGCACCAACACCTGGATCCTGCGCGCCGCCGGCGAGGAGGGGTGTGTGGTCGTGGACCCCGGCCCGGACCACGCCGGACATCTGGCGGCGGTCGCGGCGGCCGGCCGCGTCGATCTGATTCTGCTGACCCACGGCCATGTCGACCACAGTGCCGGCGCGGCCACGTTGCACGATCTCACCGGTGCCCCGGTCCGGGCGCTCGACCCCGTCTTCCGGCTGGGATCGGAGGGGCTCACGGCCGGCGATGTGATCGCCACGGCCGGCGTCGAGCTCCGGGTCCTTCCCACCCCGGGGCACACCGCCGACTCGTTGTCGTTCCTTCTACTCGGGGAAGACAAGCCACCCGGGGAAGACAAGCACTCCGCGGATTGCCGGGACCGGGCGGAGTCGGGCCCGACCTCCGGCAATCTCCCCCCCGGTCCGGCGGTGCTGACCGGAGACACGATTCTCGGGCGTGGCAGTACCGTGGTCGCTCACCCGGACGGCCGTCTCGGTGACTACCTGGACAGCCTGCGGCTGCTGCGGGAACTCGGCGAGA
Source organism: Frankia sp. CoWAU3 (assembly GCF_977971855.1). Lineage (NCBI taxonomy): Bacteria > Bacillati > Actinomycetota > Actinomycetes > Frankiales > Frankiaceae > Frankia > Frankia sp. CoWAU3. The sequence continues at coordinate 2,320 of NZ_CDWWXB010000326.1, forward strand.
CCACCGTGCTGCCCGGCCACGGCCCCGAACTGCCCGCGGCTGGCCGCGCGGCCGAGCGCTACCTGGCTCACCGCCACAACCGACTCGACCAGGTGCGGCGTGCTCTGGTGGACGCCGGGGTCGACGCCGCGGAGGCGGACGCAGCCGACGTGGTCCGCCGGGTCTACGCGGACGTCGACCGCGCCCTGTGGTTCGCGGCGGAACTGTCGGTCCGCGCCCAGCTGACCTATCTGCGGGAGCATCCCGACGGCGCCTGATCAGCCCAGCCGACCAGCCGATGGCGAGCGGTACGTCCGTGGCAGCGGTAGCCGGACGGCCGCCTCACACCACCGAGAGGTTCCGGGGAGGCCACTAAGCTTGTCGTTTAACCTT
>NZ_CDWWXB010000327.1:0-2666 GCF_977971855.1 Frankia sp. CoWAU3
TCTAGGAAACTCCCGCTAGCGTTCATCACCGCCTCCCGGCCGCTCTGGGAATGGGTGGGTGCGCTGCTGGTCGCGATTGCCATGATGATCGTTGCGGTGTTCCTGCGCGGTAGCACCGAATCGCTGGTGCTGGCGCGGCTGGGGGTACTGATCTACGGTGCGTGCGGGGTGCAGATCGTGACCGCGATGCTGGGTCCCCTGCTGCGCGGCACCGCGGAGACGACCGCCCGCGCCTTGGCCGCCGAGGCTGAGGTCGCCGCCCAGGTGGATGCGTCCACCATGATCAGGTGGGAGCGGGCGCAGTGGTTGCGCACCGTGGGGTGGGAGGTGCTGCCGTTACTCGACGGGGTTGCGGGCGGTTGGTTGGACCCGCGGGAAGCCGCCGTTCGGAGCAGGTGCGCGATGCGGGCGGCCGCTGTCCGTCGCATGATCACCGGGGGTGGTCCGTCGTCGGCGCTGGCGGACCTCGACGCGGTCGTCGCCGACGCCGAGGCTGCGGGAGTGACCGTCCAGATCCAGCTGTCCGGCGATCTGCGGCTCGCGCCAGCTCCTGTGCGGGCCGTGGTGGCCGATCAGGTGCGGGAGGTGCTCGCCGCCGTCCCCGGCGGCCGGGCGATTGTGACGGTCCTGTGGACGCCGGCCGGCGGCAGTGTTTTCGTCTCGCTGCCCTGGCCGCAGGGCCTGCCGCCCCCGCAGCTCGGCCGCGGGGGAGAGGATGCGGGCGGGATCGAGGTCGCGGTGGAGCTGGACGATCGGTGTCTCAGCCTGGAGCTGACCTGGCCGGCGGCGAGCGCGGTCACGGACCCGACCGGGCGGGTCGAGTCGATCGGTGGGCTGGCGGAGTAGTAGGCCGGCAGAACGGCGGGCCGGTGGGCTGGCCGAGTAGTTAGGACGCCGGGCCGGCGGGGCAGCCGGTCGGCGGGCTGGGAGCGAACCGCGTTCAGAGCTCGGTGATGATGCGCCGTAGCAGCTCGGGAGTGTCACCCGGAAGCGTGCTGTCGACACTGAGCCGGTTATACACCTCCATGTACCGGTCGACGTCCTCGCGCTTGTCGAGGTAGGCGGAACCGGTGAGCTGCTCCAGGTAGACCACGTCCGGCAGGTCCATTTCGGGGAAGCGGAGGATCGTGAAGGCCCCACCCTCCGCCGCGTGGCCGCCAAAGGCGAACGGCATCACCTGCAGGGTGAGGTTCGGCAGCTCGGACACGGCGATGAGGTGCTCGAGCTGGGCCCGCATCACCTTCGGCCCGCCGATCGGCCGACGCAGCGCCGCCTCGTCGATGACTATCCAGAGCCGTGGCGGGTCCTTACGGTACAGCAGCTTCTGCCGGTTGATCCGCACGCTGACCCGGCGCTCGATGACGTCGCCTGGTAGGCCACCACTACCTTGCGTGATGATCGCTCGGGCGTAGTCCTCGGTCTGCAACAGGCCCGGAATGAACTGGAGTTCGTAGGTCCGGATGAGCTGGGCCGCCTCCTCCAGACCGATGTACGGCTGGAACCAGGACGGGAGAACGTCGTTGAAGTTCTGCCACCAGCCAGCGGCGTTCGCCTCCCGGACAAGGGCCAGCAATGGGGCGCGCTCTGCATCGTCCGTGACCTGATAGAAGGTCAGCAGGTCGGCGACGTCGCGTTCTTTGAAGCTGACGCGGCCAAGCTCCATCCGGCTGATCTTCGACTCTGATGCGCGGATGTGGTAGCCGGCGGTCTCCCGGCTGATGCCCTTCTCCTCGCGAAGTCGACGGAGCTGAGAGCCGAGCAGGATCCGACGTACGGTCGGTCCACTTCCCGGCTGAGCTGTCGTCACGGTCGGCCCCCTCGCCATGGTCAACGCAAGAGTAAGATACTCGATCTTCTGGTTCCGGATGGGTGGGCTGGTTCTCTCGTCTGGGTGACACGCGCGTGTTTAGCGTGGTGAGGATTATTTGTATACACGCTTACAGGGAGTGCCGACGGCGGGTCTCCGTTTAACGGGGGGCAGGGGTGCCCCCGGCTGCCGGGTGTGGGCGTAATGGTGTGGACGATGACATGTCCGGAAATTCCACTCTCACGGTGCCAGATTCCAGGGGCGTGAGGACTTCGGGCCCCCGGACGGCGATCGTGTGCTTCCTGCTGTTATTCTCCACCGCTGCACCCCTCTTCGCTCCTCCCCCCACTCTCCCCATCGGGTTCCCCTCCGCCGTCCGGTCCCTCCGCCGTCCGGTCCCTCCGCCGTCCGGTCCCTCCGCCGTCCGGTCCCTCCGACAGGCTTCGGCCTCCCGCCGCGGATCTCTCCGGGTTCACGCCGGCGCTCTTCGCCGCCGCGCTGGTCCTGGTGCACGATCTCCGTCGAGTGCTGTCGAGGTGTCCCCCGTTGTTTTACAGCTATGTCGCGGGCCCCGGAACCACGAGTGGACCGGAAGGGCCACGGTTTTCGCTACGCCGAGGCTATGACCCTGTGCACAGTCAGGTCGCGCGCGGCCGGCCTCCCGTCCTCCGGGGAGCCCGAGTGCCCCGTCGTGAGCGCGCGTCTTTCCCCCAGCTTGTCGTTTAACCTTCGGGTGTCACTCTGTGTGATAGTCGCTGGTGGTTTGGGGTGGGCCGGCGTGTCGCCGTGACGTGAAGCGGCCTTCTGTTGATCCTGGTTTCTCACCAAAGACACCGTGATCAGACAGAAGGCCGTGGAG
>NZ_CDWWXB010000328.1:0-743 GCF_977971855.1 Frankia sp. CoWAU3
ACGTAGGCGTAGATCAGACCGATGACGGCACCGACAGCCAGCCCACCGAGATGCCCCCATTTGTCGATGTTGCTGAACGAGAAGGTGATGGCGAGGTTGATCCCGAGCACGATGAGGATCTGCCGGGAGTCCACCCGCAGGCGGCGGGCGATGATGTAGTAGGCGGCAAAGAACGCGAAGATCGCGGTGGACGCGCCGACCGACACGGTGAACCCGTCACCGAGCACGTAACTCAGGGTGTTCCCACCGAGCGCCCCCGCCACGAACAGCGCGAGGTACCGAGCCCGCCCGAGGATCGCCTCGAGCTGAAACCCGAGCAGGTACAGCGCGTACATATTGAACAGGATGTGGAGCACGCCAGCGTGCAGGAAGGCCGCGGTCAGCAACCGATAGTACTGGTCGTCCGCCGCGATCCGGATTCCGATCATGGCGAAGTCGCCGGTGAAGCGGTTGAAGGTGCCGCGGCCGGTCAGCCCGGGCGCGCCCTGCAGGATGTAGGCGGCGACGCACAGGCCGATGAGGATCTGGGTGACCAGCCCCTGCCGGGCGACCTGAGCCGGGCCGCCGAGTGTGGTCCGCGTTCGGCGCTGCGGCGTGGAGCGGTCGCCCTCCTCCGGGCAGTGGAAGCCGACCGCCGCCGGGCGCATGCAGTCGGGGCAGATCGGCCGGCCGCAGCGCTGGCAGGAGACGTAGGTCTCCCGGTCCGGATGACGGTAGCAGTGCGGGATCATCGCGGCGCCGGG
>NZ_CDWWXB010000328.1:1154-3075 GCF_977971855.1 Frankia sp. CoWAU3
TGGCTGCGGCCGGCCGGCGGGAGGACCACCCGCGGGAAAACCGCCCGCGGGAAAACCGCCGGTGGGCGGCGGGGGACCGCCGGAACCGGAAGGTGGAGTCCACCCCGACCAGCCGGGCGCCGGGCCGACCGTGGGTCGCCACCCCGGCTCGGCCACCGGGTGGTCCGATCCAGCCGGGCGCTGCTCCGGGCCGCCCGGTTGGTCATCCGTGGGCGGTTCGACGGGCGGGTTCGCCGTCACCGCGCCGCCCCGGCAGCCGGCGTCGCCGCCGGAGGGGTACGGCTGACGTGACCACGTCCGGCCACCCGTACGCATGCGGTGGCCGACGACCGCGCACGCCGCGCAGCTGGAGCTCTCATGCGCCGTACTCCCGGGTTCGAGGCGGTGACCGGCCGGTCAGGCGGACCGGCGGTCGATCACGATCTCCTGGATGACGATGTCGGACTTCGGCCGGTCCTGCGCCCCGGTCGGCGCCTTGGCGATCGCATCCACCACGTCGGTTCCCCGCGTGACCTCACCGAAGATGGTGTGCTTGCGGTTGAGCCAGTCGGTGGGCGCGACCGTGACGAAAAACTGCGAGCCGTTGGTCCCCGGTCCGGCGTTCGCCATTGCGAGCAGGTACGGCCGGTTGAAGGTCAGGTCCGGATGGAACTCGTCGGCGAACCGGTAGCCCGGACCGCCTCGACCGGAGCCCAGCGGGTCACCGCCCTGGATCATGAAGTTTGGAATGACCCGATGAAAGATCGTTCCGCTGTACAGCGGCGTGCCGGTCTTCTTGGCACCGGTCTCCGGGTCCGTCCACTCCTGCGTGCCGGTCGCGAGGCCGACGAAGTTCCGCACCGTCTTGGGAGCGTGGTCGGGGAACAAGCGGATCTCGATGTCCCCCTGAGTCGTCCGCAGCGTCGCGTACAGCTCCTCGGCCATGAGCCTCTCTTCTCTTCAGATCGATCTCTGCGGGTGTCTGGTCAGCCGGCGTCCGGATGGGTCTCGATCGTATGCGCCGGGCGCCGCGGGGGAATTCCATCACCGAGGTTCGCACCGGGTACACCTTCCCAAGGGCACAGCCCAGACATGTCACCCAAGCATTAGTGGCACCCTACGGAGGGTTGACGCGTTGGAGAAGCCCGCCGACGGGGTACGGCACACTTCACAGATCTTGACCACACCGATACCTGGGCACACCACCAGTTCGATGGTCGGACGCCTCGACCATCGGCTCAACGAGAGGGCACCATGAGTACGATATTGAAGGACAGACTATTGAAGGACAGACTGTCACATGTCGCCGACACGGTGCCGGTTAGCGGGCTGTCCGACACCGCGAAGAGCGCCGCCGACCGCGCCGGCACGATCGCTCACAAGGCGGCGAGCAAGGCCGGGGGTACGGCCGGATCGGCCGCGTCGGCCACCAGGGATGTGGGCGCCAGCGTGGCGCACCGGATCTCCGACGCCTCCAGCACGGCCACCAAGACCGGTGCGTCGGCCCAGAAGGCGGCCGGGAAGGCCGCGGGCCGGGCCGTCGGCAAAGCCACCGCCGTGTCCGGTCGGACCGCCAGGCGGATCGAGAAGGCCCGGGCGCATGCCGAGCTCGCCGCCGAACGCGCCCGGGCCGCCGCCGAGCTGCGGGCGGAGAAGCATCGCTCCCGGCGCGCGGTGCAGCGCGAGGCCAAGGCGCGCCTGCAGGCCGACAAAGCCCAGGAGATCCTGGAAAAGCGGCTGGCGAAGGCCGAGTCCAAGATCGCGAGGGTGCACCGCCGTCGGCGGCGGGGGTTCCTCACGCTCGCCCTCGTCGGCGCGGGTGCGGCGGGGACCGCCGCGGTGCGGCGGTACCTGGCCCAGACGGAGGAAAGCCTGGCCACCACCGCCGAACCCGTGCCGCTTGACACCACCGCCACCGCATCCCCCGCCGAGACCACCGCAC
>NZ_CDWWXB010000329.1:0-1310 GCF_977971855.1 Frankia sp. CoWAU3
AACGTAGCGTGATCTCTGCGCGGCCCTGGGCGCAGCCCGTGCAGGCTGACCAGGCAGTCGCCGATCTTGAAGGTCTCCCCCGGGTCGTACTCGCGGACGTCGAAGGCGACCTCGAACGCCTTGTCCAGCAACGGGATCGTCGCGACCAGAAATAGTCCGGCCAATGTCCGGAAGGTGTCCAGGCCGCCCCGTGGAAGGTAAAGCGGAATCGGTTCGCTGCGCGTCGGAATGTCGCGTGCCGGCAGCGTCGGGAATCGCATGGGATACCGGGTCCGGCTGGCCAGCAATGCCTTCCCCACCGGCAGGAGATCATAGCAGTGATCGGAATGCAGATGACTGATCACAATACCGTCGAGCACCGCGGGATGCCCCAGCGCGCTCAGCGCCGTCGCGGCGCCGGGGCCGCAGTCCAGCAGCATCTTCGTCTCCGCGGTGCAGACGAGGTAGCTGGAGCTGCACTGACCGCCGGTCGGCATTCCCGACCGGCAGCCCAGGACGGTCAACCGCATACGTTCATCCGTTCATCTTGATGTTCCGCTCTTGGTGTTCCGTTGGGAACATTCCGTTGGGAACATGTGGAAAATTCGGCGCCGGGGTGCGCGAGGATTTCCGCTGTCATCCGCGATGCTGCTGGGTGGCGCCGTCGCCGGCAATACGGAACTTTCGAACGGACGATTGCCCCAGCCAATCGTCATCTACACGCGCCGCCGTCGCCGAACGGCCCGTGACGAAGAACATCGGGTCGGTCCGGCGGCGGGGGGCCGAAGGTGCCGGGATGCCGCGAAAGGTGCCGCGGGGGTGCGGGCTCAACCGCCGGAAGCCGGCTGCCCGTCGTGGGCGAGGACCGGCACCTGCGGCGCGGCAGGCGCGGGGACGGCGTCCTCCCCGAAGGGACCCGCGTTGTCCAAGCTGCGCAGGAACGCCTCGACGACGGGCGGCGGGTCGGGGTGCCAGACCACCTGCACCCCGACGGTGGGCACCGGCTCGACGAGCCGCACGGCCGCCAGGCCCTTGCCGGGCACGAAACCACTGCGGACGGACGAGGCGAATCCCACGACCGACTTCGTCGTGACGATGATCCCCGTGGCACCCGAGTCGTCGACCTCGTCGGCGACCGTCAGGCTGATGCCCGCCCGGCCGGCCGCGGCGAGGATCGCGTCGTGCATGGCGGGGCTCTGTTCCCGTCGGAACAACACGCACCGTTGACGCGCGAGCTCCCGGAACGACGCCTGCTGGCGGTCGGCCCACGGATGGTGGTGGCCGACGATGGCGACCAGCGGCAGGGTGAGAATCCGTCGCGACTGCAGCCC
>NZ_CDWWXB010000329.1:1634-2412 GCF_977971855.1 Frankia sp. CoWAU3
CCCGCCGAACACGAGCGCCACGTCCACCTTGCGGTCGTGCAGGGCGGCGAGCGTCGGTCCGCTGCGGGCTTCCCAGAGAACCGTGGAGATGCCGGGGTAGTCGGCGCCCAACCGGACGAGGGTCGGCTGGAGCACCCGCTGCCCGGCGGGGAAGTTGAAGCCGATGGTCAGCACGCCCACGCGGCCCGAGGCCGCCTCCCGGACCGCCGACACGGCCCGGCGCGCGGTGTCGAGGACCCGCCGGGCCTCGACCTCGAACGCGCGGCCGGCCGCGGTGAGCCGCACCTCGTGGGAGGTCCGGCTGACCAGTTCGACACCGACCTCCCGTTCGAGGCGCTGGAGCTGCTGACTCAGCGACGGCTGGGCCAGGTGCAGCCGGGCCGCCGCCCGCCCGAAGTGCAGTTCCTCGGCGATTGCGAGGAACGAGACGAGATAGCGGAACTCCATGCGGGTCTCCACGGCACCTCCCCGCAGAAAAATATCGTTCCGGAATACCGGCGGTGGAATATAAAAAAACGGACGGTGAAATTCCCGTGTTGATTGGCCGCCCAGCCGATCATGGATGATGGCCGCGGGTCATCGCCAGCCGGCGGGGGCCATGGGTTACCGGCTGGCCGGGCCCGCCGGACCCACCGATCTTTTGTTGATCATGATAGTCGAGTGGACGTCAACACCGTTGATTATCTTGCTCGGGGTGAGGGAGGACCGGCCGGGCACCAGACGGCTGGCCCGGAATCGAACCGCCCGCGGCCGGCTCTCCCCCGCCCGCCGCGGACCG
>NZ_CDWWXB010000329.1:2642-3208 GCF_977971855.1 Frankia sp. CoWAU3
CCAGAGGTAGCGGGGTGGGAACGCCGTCGACCAGGTGCACCATGACGGTGTCGCACAGCCCCAGGCAGACCCCGTCGAGGAAGAGGCCGGCACTGTGCACGAACGACGACGCGCCGATCCGGCTTATCCCGTGGCCGATCTCGTAGGTGGCGGTATAGTGCGCCTCGGCCAGGTAGTGGATGCTGAGCTGTGCGACGACGGGCGTGAACCCGGGCCGGCCACCCGGGTCCTCGGGGCGGAGCAACCGGGTGTGCAGTCTCACCCGGGTGTCCTCGTACAACGAGGCGATGGCGACGTTATTAAGGTGACCGAAGATGTCCATATCGCTGAACCGCGCGGGCATCGGCTGACTCAGGGGATAGCTGGCGAGGCTGAGCCTCGCCGGATCACGTCTCGGGTCCATTTTGCCACTGTGCCCCATCCGATCCGGCTGTGGAGGGTCAACATTCGGTCTTCTTCGTCGTAAGTGTTCGGTGATGTCGTGGGAGGGCTCGCCGAATGCCCGGCCGGCGTTGCCGGTCGGGTGCTGTCGGTGAGGCGAGTTAAGGCGCGGGTCCGTCGTGATC
>NZ_CDWWXB010000330.1:0-2633 GCF_977971855.1 Frankia sp. CoWAU3
CTCCGCCTCCGCGGAGTCCGAAAATTCAAGGAAACCCTCGAACACATCGCCGGAGACCGCCGCCGGGCACTCCAGTTCATAGCCACTTAACGCAACGGGCCGTCACACCACGCGACCTTCGCGCAGCCCTGCCGCTTGGCCGGGGCTAATCCGCGGTTTTCAAGCTTACGCCGGGGCCGGTGCGGCGCGAACACCCGACTCCGGCGACAACACGCGTGTTCAACTGCGCCACCGCTGCAGTCGAACATCCTGGTGTTTACCTGGGAACCTTGACGAGACACGACTCGAAAGTCCCACTCGTGATGGGCGGTGCCCGGCTCGCCGTACTCTCCGAGAGTCACTATGAGGTATGAGCCGTTTGTGAAGGCACCAATAGTGACACCCGGCGGTCCCTGCCGGAGCGGCCTTCGTGTCCTCGGTGCCATCTACAGTACAGTCGGCTGGGTTGACCGGCTGGGTTGTGGCCTGAGGTCCGCGCCCTCGCTGTCAGGCGAGGAGGTCGAGGAGTTCGGTGAGTGAGTCGATGATGTGGTCGGGCCCTGCTGTGTGCAGGGTGCGGGTGTAGCCGTTGGTGATGGCGACGGTCTGGTAGCCGGTCGGCGGGGTTGCTCCGGGTGTGGCGGCTGTTGTCGACGACGTAGTGGGTGCGGACCGGCCGCTGATCCGGGACTGGCTGAACCCCTCGATGGAGGAGGCTAGGCGGTCCTGGCTGACATGGTCCCATTTGCGCATGAGCAGGAACGCGGCGTCGAAGTCCCAGCCGCGCAGGGCGTCGGCCGTGTCGTCGCGGTACAGAAGCTCGGCGGAGACGGTGTAACGCTGCCAGGCGGATTCGGGATCAGCGGTCATTCATCGCTCTTCGGCAGGCGGCAGATCGGGACAAGCCGCGTGAGCGGATCAGCACGGTGAGCATAGCCGGGGATGTCGTCTCGGCATCACAAGTCCGGATCGAGCGGTCAAGCGGCGCCGGACAGGCGCTGACCTGGGCATGTCGCCGGGACGGCGGCGGCGCCGGAATGCCGTCGATCCGTGCCGCCGTCGATCCGTGCCGCCTCGGCATTCCGTGGTCGTCCACTTCCGGTGAGTCTTGTTCTTGGGCTCCTCTCCGCGGCCAGACGAGCGGACGCATGCCATCCGGCGGTAGCCGTTAGGCTGTACGTCGTCGATGTCCTTCCACGCTGTGAGACGTCCTCCACGCTGTGAGACGCTGGGGGGATCGATCCAGGGGGGCGGTAGCTCAGCCGGTTAGAGCAGCGGACTCATAATCCGTCGGTCGTGGGTTCGAGCCCCACCCGCCCCACCACGTCTGACCTGGGCTTTCGTGGCGACCTGATCGCACCGGAGATCGACATCTGGTCGATGTGATGCCGATGTGATGCCGTTGCGACGGCAACTAATCTTGGACGTTCGACCGGCGGCTACGGAGAGCGACTACGGTAGGTCGTGGTGGTGCCTGTTTGACGTGGCGTTAGCGTGGGGGTCGCTTACAGCTCGATGCCGAGGCCGTCGGGTTCGGGGCCGTCAGCGGGCGGCACGACGGGTTGCGTGGTGGGTGGCCGCGGTCCGGGTGGAAGTCGGCGGGGAACGACGGCGGCGGCGGCTTTGGCGGCGGCGCGGTCCGCGTCGGCGAAGATCGAGGTGTAGACGTCGCCGGTGAAGTGGATGGAGGCGTGTCCGAGAAGCTCGGAGACGACCTTGAAGTCCTTGGTGGCCAGGTAGGTGAGGCTGGCGGCGGTGTGGCGCAGGTCGTGGAGTCGGATCGGGGGCAGCGGGCCGAAGTCGAGAGCGATTTTGATGGCTTCGGGGGGCATGCGGTGCCGGTCGGCGAGGCGATGGACGCTCCAGTGGTGTTCGGCGTGTTCGGCGTGTTCGGCGTGTTCGGTGCGAATGGTGGCGAAGCGTATTACGAGCCGTTCGAAGCGCTGGGAGATTCCGTCCGCGTTGAGCGGAGTGCCGTCAGGATGGGTGAACACCCGGCCACTGTCGGTCCAGGCCTTCCCGTAAGCGGCGCGTTCACCGTCCTGGTGGGTCTGCCAGGACTCCAGAACCTGTCTGGTCGTCGGATCTAGGCTGATGGTGCGGGTACCGTTTTCGCTCTTCGGGTCTTCGTAGAGGTCGATGTCGTCCTCGGCGTCTGGCCCGGATCCGGGTAGATTGTCGAGGATGTAGATGCTGTCGTCGTCGAAGTCGACTTCGGTCCAGCCGAGCGCGACGGCTTCGCCGCGGCGCAGGGCGCGGTGGGCGATGAGATGCCACAGCGGGTAGAGCCGGTCGGCGGCGGTGAAGTCGAGGAAGGCGCCGGCCTGCTGAGGGGTCCAGACCATGACCGGGGAGGGCCGGGTGCCTTTGCGCTGCCAAGCGGCGATCCGCGGCGCGGTCCACACGAGCGGCCTGACCTTGCGAGCTCTGGGAAGCTCGACGTGTTCAGCCGGGTTATGGCCCAGTTTCTTGCGTTTCACGGCGCTGTTGAGCGCGCTCATTAGGGTGGCATGTACGCGCTGAATTCGGGATGCGCTCAGTCGGCGACGGTGCCGCGGGTCGTCCTGACGGACTTCGAGGAGCCGGACGAGCAGCGGTGAGGGTTTCTTTCCCTGTAGATCTCGGCCGATGAGCTGCATGGCGGCGTACAGGGC
>NZ_CDWWXB010000331.1:0-1994 GCF_977971855.1 Frankia sp. CoWAU3
AAGTCATACCTCTCACTGCGCCTACGCCATCAATCCGTGACGTTCGGTGCCGCAGTCGCCCATGGATGATCTTGTTGTGTGGCAGTGGCAGTGGCAGTGGCAGTGGCCCCCCGCCCCAGGGCGGCACCCACCTGCTGGGAGGAGTTGAGTAACGCCGCGGGCGATATGGCGTCGTCGCCGGTTCGGAATGATGTCCAGCGGATAAGCGTGGTTCGCCGGGTGGCGGGCATCAGCTTGTTGACCTGTGATGTCGAGCGCCAGCTGACGGCAATGGTCCTTGTATCGGTGACCGACGATGGGAGAATAGGATCGTGAGCGACATAACTGCCTCAGATCGTCGTACACATGAAAGATCCACAAATGTGCCCTGGTTTGGTTTTCTCGCCGTTGGAGCAGTTTTTGCCCTGTTCGCGCTGGCCATTCCGCAGTTCGATCTGACCATGGTATGGTCGATCGCCGTGCTTCTCGGGATCGTCCTGCTCCTCGGTGCGGTGAGTGAGTTGCTGGCGGCGGCGGCGACGGCCCGGGACTGGCGCTGGTCCCATGCGCTGCTCGCGGTGCTGTTCGTGGCCGGCGGGGTGGTGGCGCTGGCCTGGCCGGATCCCACGGTCAAGGCGGTGGGCCGGATCGCGGCCTGGTTCTTTTTGATCAAGGGTCTCTACGACGTCGTCAACTCGTTCGTCGCCCGACGGACCGAGCAGCAGGCCACAGCCGGGCAGTACGCCACCGCGGCGGAGGGCCGCCCCACCCGGGCCCAGTGGTGGATGCCGCTGATCGTTGGTGCCTTGGAGATCGGGGCGGCGTTCTGGGTGGTGGGTTCCCAGCGGGTCTCGTTGCCGCTGCTGGCCCTGTGGGTGGGCCTCACGGCCCTGGCGATCGGACTGACCAAGATTGCCATGGGGTTCCGGCTGCGGGGCGTTTCCCGACCGCCCGCCTCGCTGGAGGGCCTGGCGATTCCCGGCTTCGGCGCCGGCGCGGTGGAAGGCAGGCGGCTGGAGGAGGGGCGCCTCCAACGACCCGTGTCCGGGAACCGTTGACATCCCGGGTGGTCCCCGGATCCCGGCTCCCGGTTTCTTCCCGGCCCATCGGCTTCCGCCACCGCGGTCGGTCTGTCCCTGACGCCCCACCGCCCCGACTCGCGTCAGGGCGGTGGGGCGTCAGGGTTGTGCTCCGCGGGAGGCTCTTCGCCGCCTCGGCGCGCGTCGGCATAGCCTCGGCGGCGTGATCCGTGAGCCGCTGCCCGTCCCGTCGGAGACGGCCTTCCCGTCGTGGGTGATCCGCTTGCATGCGCGTGCGCTCGCGCGGTTGACCGGCGCGCCCGAGGCGCGGCGCAGCGTCCGGTTCTTCGCCGACCAGGTCCGGGTCGTCGCGGTCCTCGTCGGGCTGTCCGTTCTCGGTTCGGCCGCCGTCGCCGTCGGGCCGTTCGTCCTGCGCCATCTCATCGACACGTCGTTGCCCACCGGCCAGGTGCGTGACCTCGTCGTCCCCGTCCTGCTGCTGTGCGCGGTGCTGGTGTTCGAGTCGAGCGTGCTTTCGGCGCGCATGGCGCTCATCGCTCGGCTCGGCGGCGTTGTCTCCGTGCGGATCCGTCAGACGGTGAACGCTCACCTGCAGCGCCTGCCCTTCGCTTTCTTTCCCCGCAGCCAGCAGGGGGAGGTGATGACGGTGATGTCCACCGACGTCCTGAACACCCAGAACGCGATTTCCGCCACCGTGCAGGCGGTGGTCTGCCGGATCGCGGACATCGTCGTCGGCTCGATCGTCGTCTTCGTGCTGGACTGGCGTCTGAGCCTGGCGGTGATGGTCTTCGCGCCGGCCACGCTGCTGATCGTCCGCTCGGGCCGGCGGCGGCTCGCCGCGCTGTCCATCCGTCAGCGGGAGCTCGACGGTCTGCTCATGGCCCAGGTCGCCGACACCTCGTCGGTCTCCGGGGCGCTGCACGTGCGGCTGTTCGACCGGGTCGACTACGAGCAGACCCGGTTCGACGCGGCGGG
>NZ_CDWWXB010000331.1:2195-2781 GCF_977971855.1 Frankia sp. CoWAU3
GGCCGCATCACGCTCGGGACGGTCGCCGCCCTGGGCGGCGCGTTGCTGGTGGCTTTCGGACCACTGTCGTCCGCTGTCAACCTGCGTGCGGAGCTCGCGGGTGCGGGCGCGTCCTTCCGGCGGATCTTCTCCCTGCTTGACGTCCCGCAGGACGAGGTACGCCTGAGGTTCGAAGGGGCCCGGGCCCCCGCGCTGACCGTCCCCCGCGCACCGCGGTCCGGGACGGAACCGGTGCCGGCAGCCGCTCGCCGGGGAGTCGATGCCGGCCGGGGACTCGATCTGACGTTCGACGACGTATGGTTCTCTTACGATCTCGCCACGGCCGAGGACCGGCCGGACGGCGACTGGCCGGACGACGACCCGACGTGGAACCTGCGCGGGGTGACCCTGAAAGTCACCGCGGGGACGACGACGGCAATCGTCGGGGCCAGCGGGGCCGGCAAGACGACCATCGCCTATCTGGCCAGCGGCATGCACCGGCCGCGGCGCGGCGGCATCCGTCTCGGCGGGGTTCCCCTCGACGACATCCCGCCGGATCGTCTGCACACGATGATCGGCGTCGTCCCTCAGCTTGTCGTTTAACCTT
>NZ_CDWWXB010000332.1:0-2568 GCF_977971855.1 Frankia sp. CoWAU3
ACCTGGATGAAGCCGTCCGCCCTCTCCTCCACCAGGTCCCCGGTCCGAAACCAGCCGTCCGCGGTGAGCGAGTCGCTGGGATAGTTCAGGTAGCCGAGGAACTGCGTCGTCGTCTTCAGCTGTAGCTCGCCGTCGACGACCCGGTGCCGGACGTTCGGGTCGTCGATCCGAAACCAGGTGCTGCTCGACGACTCGCTGGTGGTCGTCGAGATGCCTGTCTCGCTGGTTCCGAAGGTCTGCAGCAGCCGCACGTTCGGGAACGCCTCGTTGACCCGCCGCAGCAGCTCCTCCGGCATCGGCTCGGTGCCGTAGGTGATCAGCCGCAGGCTGCTGAGGTCGTGCCGCTGGTGGTAGCCGCCGATGAGGATCAGGTTCAGGAAGGTCGGGCTGGTGGGCAGCAGCCGGATCCGGTATCGCTCGATCAGCGCGCAGATCTCCTCCGGCGTCCGCTGCCGCGGCACGATCGCGGTGTTGCCCGCGCGCAGCGCGCCGAGTAGCGAGTTGATGCCGCCGATGTGGTCGAACAGCAGGAACATGAGGATGTTGGCGGGCCGACCGCCGGTGCGCGCCCGTTTCCCGAGCTTGTCTGCCATGATCGCGTCTAGGTTGTGCAAGATCGCCTTCGGGGTGCCGGTGCTGCCGCTGCTGAGCAGCACCAGCCCGGCGGCACCAGCCGCGGCGAGTCGCTCGTGGGCACCGCCGGCCGGTGCCACCGCCTGGACCGCCGGCACCGGATCGATCACGACCGTGGATCCTTCGGCCGCTGCGTCGACCCGGACGAGGTGTACGGGTGCGCACGACTGTGTGATCGTCGACAGCGTGCCCTCGGTGACGGTGACCACCGGGACGATGACGTTCCGATTGACGAACAGCGCGAACAGCGCAGCGACCGAGCGGAAGGAGAAGTCCGCGTTCAGCACGACCACCTCGTGCGGCCGCACCTGGTGCGGCCGCAGGGCGTCGCCCAGCCGCTCGATCTCGGCCGCCAGCTCGCCGTAGGTATACGGAACCTCCCGGTTGACGAGGGCCGGCCGGTCCGCCAGCTCCGCGAACCTGCCGACGAGTTCGTCTCGCATTCAGGTCACCCCGCCCAGAAAGATGGTCTCGCCGGTGACGAAACCGGCCGCCGGCGAGAGCAGGAACTCGACGGGGCCGACGATGTCCGCCATGGTGCACATACGTTTGATGGCCTGCCGCCCGACCAGACTGTCGATCTTCTCCGCCGCGACGGTCCGGGTGAGGACCGTGCGGACCGGTGGAAGACCGATCCCGTTCACCCTGATGTTGAACTCGGCCAGCTCCTTGCTCATGACTCTGGTGAGCTGGTCGACCGCGCTCTTGCTGGCGGAGTAGACCAGCTGCCCGGCCAGTGCCCACGGCACGGCGACCGTCGAGATGTTGAGGATCGCCGGCGCCGGCTCGGCGCTGCGGCGCAGCAGCTTGGTCGCCTCCCGGCAGCAGTCCAGCACCGCGAAGAAGTTGATGTCGAAGAGGCTTCGGGTGACCCCCTCGGGCGTCATCATGAAGTGGTTCATGTTTGCCGTGCCAGCGTTGTTGACCAGCGCGTCCAGGTAACCGTGTTCCCCGCGTATCCGCCGGCACATGGACCGGATGGCCTTCGCGTCGGTGAGGTCCACCTCGAAGTGCTGGTAACGGGGGTGCTCGATACTGGCCGCTTTTCGGCTACAGCCGACCACCGTGTGCCCGCGCTCCAGGAAATGCGTCGCCAAGGCATGCCCGACACCGACTCTGGTGCCCGTGATCAGGATGAGCATCTGTTCAGTGCAGCCGGTAGCCGAGCAGCAGCGGCAGGGTGTAGAGAGGTGGTTTGATGTCCGCCGCGTCCAGTGTCTTCGACTTGTAGAGGGATGGCACCTCGCGGGGCATCGACCGGCTCAGCACGGGCTTCTTCTGACCGGGCTCCACGAGTTCCCCGTCGGTCACGATGAACTCGACGCCGAGCCGCAGGCACCAGTACAGCTTGAGCCGGTGGATGGCGTCGAAGAAGATTCTGTTTTCGCTGACGTAGATGATTCTGCCGAACGGGACGAACCGGCGTAGCCACATCTTCTTGATGATCACGTAGCAGTAGTCGGTGCGACCCTTCGGGCGGATCAGGTAGTGCCGGCACTCGACCGTCTCGTGATCGAAGAAGATCTGCCGGTCGCCGGGGTCCAGGTACTGGACTATCGCGTGCTTCTCACTCTCGATCCGGAACCCCGAGCGCAGGCTGCGCGGGGTGGGGATCGGCAGGATCATCAGCAGCCGCGTCTCCAGGTCGGCCCAGCCGAACTTCTTGCTGATGTCGTAGACGGTCCGGGTCGGCGTGTAGTTCACCAGGGTGGCCTTGCGCACCGACAGCGCGGGCAGGAACAGCCGCAGGCTCTCGTTGCGGTACTGCTCCTGCACGTACCAGCTGTGCACCTCGCAGAACTTGTGCCGCTCTCCCTTGATCTCCCGCTCGGTGAACAGCAGACCGAGGAAGCCGACGACCTCTTCGCCGTCCTCCATGACGTAGCCGTAGTAGCCCCAGGGCTGCGCGAAGGTCGCGTGGTGTGACGGCCCGTT
>NZ_CDWWXB010000333.1:0-753 GCF_977971855.1 Frankia sp. CoWAU3
TGTCGAGCGCGGTCAGCCCCTCGTCGGCGTAGCGGTCGACCAGCGTGCGGTCGGCGGCGGGGCGGGCGAGCAGGTCGGGCAGGTCGGACGGGGGGACCGAGCCGACGAAGTGCAGGCGCAGGCCGGTAAGCCGGGTGAAGTTCGGCGCGGAGTTCTGCCCGGCGTCGAAGGTGAGCGTCAGCCCGGCCGGGGCGGCGACGGCGTCGGTGTAGCGCCAGGCCAGTTCCTCAATCATCGGGGTGAACTGGGTGACATCGGGCTGGCTGCCTTTGTAGACCCGGGACAGCAGCGGGATCCCGCCGTCCCTCGTGGCGACCAGGCCGAGGCCGACCAGGCGCAGGTCGTGGCGCTTCTGCTTGGCCTTGCCACGGGCGGCGACCGGGGCGCGGGTGTTCGTGGAGTCGAGGAACGTCGCGAAATTCGTCATGTCCAGGATCAGCCCCGAGGTGTCAAGCCCGAACACCTCGATCATCCGGCGGGTCAGCGCCGCCTCGATCTCGTCGACCCGGTCCAGCTCGACGCGGTCCATCGCGTCCCAGAACCGGCGGTGGTCGAGCGTCTTCGCCGGGATCTGGGTGACCCGGGGCAGCGAGGTGGTCGTGTACCACTCGGCGAAGCCGGCCTTCGAGCGCGGGTCGCAGATCCGGTTAAGAGCGGCCAGAGCCAGGTAGGTCCCGACCGTCACTCCGCCGCTGACCTTCGCGTCCCCGACCAGGGCGTCGATGATCCCGGCCGCGTCCAGGCAGGTCAGCA
>NZ_CDWWXB010000333.1:1004-2723 GCF_977971855.1 Frankia sp. CoWAU3
GACGGTCTGCTTGAGGATCTCGACGACGACCGGCGCGAGCGCGGCCAGCCCGTAGCCCCAGCCGGCGTTGCGGAAGCTGTCCTTGGCCTTGCCGACCTCGCCGGGGTCGCCGTTGGAGATCAGGTAGCGCACGCCGCCGATCGAGAGGAACACCGTCGCCAGCAACGCGAGAATCCCCATGATCCAGTTGCGGACGTTGTTCAACACCGCGTTCAGGTCCGGTGCCGCCGGCGTCGGCGCGGCGAAAGCCGCGACGCTGCCCGCCAGCACGAGCGCGAGCACGGCGACGGTGAGCAGGACCGCCCGGCGCGCCACGGCGCGCCGGGCGGCCACGCGGGAGCGAGCGGGACGGGCCTGGGGTAGCGGTCGGGTCGGGTTCATGCCGGCACCCCCGCGACCACCAGCGCCGCCTGGCCGGCGCGGCGGCTCGGTGGCCAGCGGGCGGGCGGCGCGGCGGGCGCCGGCCGGGCTGGTGAGATGGTCGACGAGGCGTCGTTCGGCCCGCTCCCGCAGCCGGCAGGCCCGGCGGGGGCCCGTCGCGTGGCGGGCGGCCCAGGCGCTGATCGGCACGTCGTCCAGGCGGGTCGCGGCGATCAGATCGGCCTCGGTGTCGGTCAGGACCCCGGCGGCGACCGCGCCGGTGAGGACCTGTTCGGGACCGGCCGGGCCCGGACCGGACCACGCTGCCTCGGCCGCCGCGACGGTCTGGAACAGGTCCGGGTCGGGACGAGGGGCCTCCCGCTGCTGGACCGTCAGTGCCAGCCCGGCCCGGTAGGCGGCCCAGCGCAGTCGAACCGCGATCCGCGGCAGGTCCAGACGGGTGGTCGCGAGCGCTTCGAGGAACCCGGTGAGCACCTCGGCCTGCACGTCGGCGGTGTCGAGGTCGCTGTAGCCGGAGAGCCGGGCGGCCACCGCGTGCAGGGCGGGCAGCGCCATCCCGGCGGCGCCGACCGTCCACGCGCCGCCGTAGCGCCGCGAACGGCGGATCACCACCGCCCACGCGGCGTCGCGGACGGCCCGCGGGCAGGACCCGGCCAGCAGCAGGTTCCGCAGCTCGTCCAACGCCACCAGCCGCGCTGGCAGACCCGGCACCACCGACCCGTCCAGCGCCAACGGCGCCGGCCCGGCCACCAGCAGGCCAAAGCAATCCCGCAAGGTCGCCAGAGGCAACCCGGATACACCCCGGCCGGCCGGTCGCGGGGGAAAGGAAGACATTCCGTCGGGCATGAGTGCGGGCCCTTTCGCTGTCACGGCAATGTGGACAGCTCCAAGGACGCCACACCGTGCCCAGCGAAAAACTATAATGATCTCCCTGTGAATGCACAGCAAAGATCGTTGGCGTCCAGAAGAATCCCAGAGATCTTGTTTTGGTGTTCCCGTCAGCCCCGGAGTCGAGCCGACGCCAGCGGCGGCCCGAGCCTGCCCAGCAGGGCTGTGACCTGCGATGCTGTGACATCGAATGAAGATCGCTGGGCATCCTCGTGGGCATCCCGGCCGGCGGGCAATGACGCCAGCGAGAAAAATCTTGGAAAAAGTTTCGGGCCGCTTATACGGGTGCTGCCCAGCGATCTGCCAGCGATCAATAGCCCGGTCGGACTAGGCCGCGCCCAGCGGGAAAATCTTGGAAAAAGTCGCGGGGCTGGTGTCCGAAACATGCCCAGCAGACGGTCTCCTTTCACGGCCGAGAAAACACCCCGCCGTGAAAGGAGCCTTTCTTGA
>NZ_CDWWXB010000334.1:0-1543 GCF_977971855.1 Frankia sp. CoWAU3
CCGGGTCGACCCCGCCCCTCCTGGATGCGCCCAGCGTTCCCACGGGCCTTCGGGAGTGCGCCGGGTGCGGCGCGCCCGTGGCCCGGCCGGGCCACGACGAGCAGGACGAGCAGGACGAGCAGGACGAGCAGGACGAGAGCGTCGCCCTGGAAGGCAGCTGCGCGGGATGCGGCCACCGCTACTCGTTCACCGTCAAGCTGCGACCGGGCGAACGGGTCGGCCGCTACACCGTGCACGGCGTCATCGCGCACGGTGGGCTCGGCTGGGTGTATGCCGCGACCGACGACAACCTCGGCGGCGACGACGTGCAGGCCTGGGTGGTGCTCAAGGGCCTGCTCGACGCGGCGAACCCGGAGGCGCGTCGGATCGCCGAGGGAGAGCGGCGCATTCTGACCACGGTGTCCCATCCGGGCATCGTCAAGATCCTCGACTATGTCACCCACCATGGCGAGGACTACATCGTCATGGAGTACGTGCCGGGGGTGTCCCTAGCCGGCCTGGCCGAGGTCGGGGTGGCGGGACCGGACGGGCGGTCGGCTCCGCCGTCGGCCGCCGACATGATCCGCTACCTGCTGCGGGTGCTTCCGGCCCTCGGGCATCTGCATCGCCTCGGGCTGGTCTACTGCGACCTGAAACCGGAAAACGTGATGGTCACCGCCGAGGACGTCAAACTGATCGACCTCGGCGGGGCGCGCCGGCTCGACGACCGCGTGTCGGGATACCTGTCCACGCCCGGCTACCGGGCCCCCGAACTCGACGACGACGGGGAACGCCCGGCGGACATCGCGCGCACCGCGCCCACGGTCACCACCGACATCTTCGCCGTCGCCCGGACCCTGGCCCGTCTCGTCCTCGGCCGGTTCCCGGGCTTCCTCGGCGCCTACCGGCACGCCCTGCCGCCGCGCCGGGCCCATGCCCCGTTGCGGGACTTCGAATCCCTGGACCGGCTCCTGCGCCGGGCCACCGCGACCGATCCCGACCAGCGCTTCCAGAGCACCACGGAGCTCGCCGACGAACTGGTGGGGGTGCTCTACGAGATCGTGGCCAGAACGGAGGGGCCGGTCCCCCCGTTGGCCAGCCGGTGGTTCGACGCCGTCGGGCACCCCACCGGGGAGGCGGGGCCCGCCGGGACCCCCGCATGGTGGGAGGTCCTCCCCAATCTGCGGATCGACCAGGACGATCCATGGGCGCCCGGACTGACCGCCGGTTCGGACGAGGAACCGGCCTCCCTGGCCACCCGGCTGGCGGCGATCGTCCCGAGGACCACCGAGGTGCGGCTGTCCCTGGCCCGCGCCCAGATCCGGGCCGGGCAGCTCCATGAGGCGGCGGGCACCCTGGACGACGCGGCCGTGGAGCAGCCGCGGGAATGGCGGGTCGACTGGTACCGGGGCCTACATGCCCTCGTCGGACGACAACCGGCCGTGGCCGCCGCGGCGTTCGACCGGGTCTACTCCCGGGTCCCTGGGGAGCTCGCTCCGCGCCTCGCCCTCGCGACCGCACTCGCGGACGTGACGACCACCGCGGACACCGCGCCTGAACGTGA
>NZ_CDWWXB010000334.1:1830-2724 GCF_977971855.1 Frankia sp. CoWAU3
CCCTGTTCGACGTCGTCTCCACCATCGATCCGAGCACGACCAGCGCGGCGTTCGGGCTGGCCCGATGCCGGACCGATCCGACCGACAAGATCGACGCTTATCTACGGGTCCCTCCGTCGTCCGCCGCCTACACCGCGTCGCGGATCCGCATGATCGGGGTGCTCGTCGGCCTGGCCGCCCGACCAGACCGCGCGGCCTCGGGATCGGCGGCCCTGCATCGGGCGGCGACGATACTGGCCGATCCAAGGCTCGACCTGGGCGAACGACGCCGGGCCGAACTGCACCGTGACCTGTTCACCGCCGCCTTGGCCCTCGTCATGACCTACCCGGCCGCCTACCCGGCCGCGGATGCGCCCCGGCCACCGACCCTGCTCAGTCGGGTCATGGTGGAACGGGACCTCCGCTTCGGGCTGGCCGAGACCTACCGAGAGATGGCCCGGTTGGCCGGTGACCGGGCGAGCCGGGTCCGCCTCGTCGACCAGGCGAACCGCATCCGGCCCCGCACGCTGCTCTGACGGTGGCTTCCTTACTCAGTCAGCTTCCTTGCAGCCGTAACTTCCTTGCTCACAGGCACTGAGAGCTGCGGAGCTCGGCGATATCACCTCCGAAGGTATCCAGCGAACCCTGGCCACCAACCATCTCGCGCCGTACCTGCTGCTGCGCTCGCTGATCGGCCCCATGAGTGACCGGCCAGCGCGCTTCGTCGTGGTCGGCGGCTCACCGGCTCCCGCATCACGGTAAACGGCGCTCATCCGGGCATTATCAGCAAGACGGACTCGGCCGAGATTCCCGCGGCGCACTGCGGGTGTTCAGCGCGATGCTCGATCCGTTCAGGCCTGGCCCCGACGTCGGTACCGATACACCGGCATGGCTCGCGACCAGTCCCGAAATCAA
>NZ_CDWWXB010000335.1:0-1614 GCF_977971855.1 Frankia sp. CoWAU3
TGCGCGGCCCTGACTTTACCCGTTATCAAATTTCCGGTGTACGGAAAGTAAAGGGGGAATGGCTGGATGGTTGTGGCTGCCCCCTTCTGTGCTGTTCCCGTGCCTCCGGCACGTTTCTTACTGCAACGATCACACGATTAACGATCGTACGGTTATTGCGTGGTTATTGCACAGGGATTGCTTGTTTATTGTGGTGATGTTGAATCGGGTCCGCCGAACGTGGACCGTCCACTGGTTCCCGGGCCCGATGTGGCTCCTCTGGTACGTGGATCGGCGGTGAGGTGGCCCGATCGGCACGGACAGCCGGCCCGGTCCGCGCCGATCGGTTGCGAACCCCGTGCGGGGGGATGGTGGTGTCCGTACCGTCCATGCACGCCATTCTCAACGACGATCCGGATCTTACCGACGATCCGGGCGAGTTGGGCGGCGCCAGGGATGTCGTCGAGCTGGGAGGCCTCCGATGATGACCGTCGCACAGTCCCATGTCCGGCTCTCCCGCGCCGCCGGGTGGCGCAAGCCCGACGACGTGGTCGTGGTCGCCCGGCCGACCCGATGGGGCAATCCCTTCGACCAGCGCGAGTGGGGGCGGTCCGCGGCGGTAGAGCTGTACGCGGCGTGGATGACTGGCAATGGGCCGGATGTCCGGTACGACCGGTCCGGTCGCCGCTACTCGCGGTCGGAGCGGCTCGCCGAGTTGCCCGACCTGGCTGGTAAGCGGTCGGCCTGCTGGTGCCCGCCGGGCGAGCCCTGCCATGCCGACGTCCTCGCCGCCCTTGTCGCCGAACGGGTGCGATGAGGGCGACTGTGAAAGCACCGTCCAAACGCCGGGCCGCGTGAAGATTGCCCCGCGATACGACACGTGTCCATCGTGCTGTCGTAGGACGCGTCGGCTTGTCCGGTGGTCCGGTCGCACGCCTGGGACCACTTCATGGCATGCTCGGTTTCGATGGCATGAGGATGTGTCAGCCGTTCGTCCCCCGGGACGGCGGGTCTGGGCACCTTCCGCGGCGTCCATGGGGTATATGGATGGACGCCCGGGCATGTCGTCCCGTAGGCCGGGTCCTCATCGTGGAGGTTTGTTGTGAAGCGTGTCGGAGCGATTGTTCTGTTGGTTGCCCTGGTTGGTGGCGGGTTCCTCTTCCGTCGTCAGCGCGGCAAGCAGGACGCGTAGCCTCGCGTCGTCCCTCGGGTCGCGGGAGATCATCCGACCCGGGCGGCTTGTGACGGTCCGCGACGAGCCGGTGTGAACTCGGGGCTGACCCGGAAACGCCGGTGTTGCGGCGGGGCGAGCTGCCCGATGTCCGGGCATGGCCGAACCTAGACTCCGCCTGTGCATCGGTTTGACGCGCAGACTGCCGATCTCGTCCGCGCGATATGTGACTTTGCCCGCGTCCGGCTCGGATTCGATCCGGTACCGCTGGACGCGCCATTGTCATGGGACGAGTTGGCGGCGGCGGTGGGATCCACGATCACCGCCGAGGGCATCGGTGGCCGTCGCGCCCTCGAGGTGTTCGACGAGGAGCTGTCCCGCGCCTGCATCTCGACGGATCATCCCCGCAATCTCGCCTTCATCCCGGCCGCCCCGACTAAGGCGGCTGTATTGTTCGATCTGGC
>NZ_CDWWXB010000335.1:1992-2812 GCF_977971855.1 Frankia sp. CoWAU3
GCGATCCGGCGCTGGCCCGGGCGGCGCACGGCCCGCAGCGGGCCGGCTACCTTGAGGTCCTGGATTCGGCGGGGGCCTGGAACCCGTCGGACTACGCCATCGGGCTGTCCCGGCGGGCCCGCGGGCTGCCGTTCTGGTTCTCGCTGGCGACGCATGGCACCTTGGCCTACGGCCGGGCCATCGAGTCCACGCTGGCGACCGCCCGGGCGGCCGCGCTCCAGATCGCCGCGCTGCCTTACGTCGAGCTGGTGCGGGAACCGCAGCTGTCGATTGTGGTGTTCCGTCGGCTGGGTTGGCAGGCCGCGGACTACCAGCGGTGGAGCGAGAACCTGCTGCGGGACGGTTTCGCGTTTGTTCCGCCCACCGTGCACGAGGGCGAGACCGTCGCCCGGTTCGCTATCGTCAACCCCCGGACCACCGTTGACGACATCGGCGCGATCCTCGCCACGATGGCCTGATCCTCGCCGCGATGGGCTCCCTCTCCCCGCCGTCCGGTCTCCCTGCCGGCCCGGCGCCCGGGCTTGATCCTCCGGGACCGCTGTGCGGGCCCGGCCAGCCGCTACTAGAGCCGGCGTTCCAGGCGCGGGAGCATCGCGGCTGGTTGGCCGACTGGGCAGCACGCGAAGAGCGAGACGTGCCGCTAGGGCGGTGGAGGTGGGATTTGAACCCACGGAGGGGTTGCCCCCTCACACGCTTTCGAGGCGTGCGCCCTCGGCCACTAGGCGACTCCACCGCAGATTAGCTTACCGGACGTCGCGAGAGTCCGGTTCGCCGGGGTGTGTAGGGGTCCGACGGCGCCGAGACGCCGCCACGCTCGCCC
>NZ_CDWWXB010000336.1:0-1762 GCF_977971855.1 Frankia sp. CoWAU3
AAACGACAAGCTGAGGATGCCCGCGCCTATGTCGAGCTGGCGGAGGCGGTGAACGGCCCGATTCCTCGTCCGGTCGAATTCTCCTGGCCCTGGGGTGACGCGCTGCCCGTGCTGGATGAGGTCCGGGCCGATGTTCGGGTAGTGAACCTGGAAAACAGCATCACCCGGTGCGATGACTTCGCCGCCGGAAAGGCGGTTCATTATCGGATGAATCCGGACAACCTTCCCTGTCTAGCCGCCGGCCGGCCCGATGTGTGCGTGCTGGCGAACAACCACCTGCTGGATTTCGGCCACCGCGGGCTCGTCGAGACCCTCGACGCGTTGTTCACGGCCGGGCTGAGAGCGGTGGGAGCCGGACGCGACGCGGACGAGGCGTGCAAACCGGCCATGGTCCCGCTCGGCGGGGGCCGGCGGGTCCTGGTCTTCTCGTTCGGCCTGTCCTCCAGCGGCATTCCACGGACGTGGGCCGCGACCCCGGGCCGGGCCGGCATCGACGTCATCCCCGAACTGTCGGACGCCACCGCCGAGGAGGTGACCGCCCGCGTCCGGCGGGCGAAGCGCCCCGGTGACCTCGTCGTCGCCTCCGTCCACTGGGGATCCAACTGGGGCTATGACGTAGACGACGACCAGATCCGCTTCGCCCGCCGGCTCATCGATGGCGGTGTCGACCTCGTGCACGGGCATTCGTCGCACCATCCGCGTCCCGTCGAGGTGTACCGGGACCGGCTTGTCCTGTACGGCTGTGGCGACTTCATCAACGACTACGAGGGCATTACCGGCTACGAAATGTACCGGGACGACCTGCGGCTGGCGTACTTCGTCGCCGTCGATCCGCCCGGCGCGACGCTGACCGGCCTGCGGATGGTGCCCCTGCAGACACGGCGGATGCGGTTGTGGCGCGCCGCACCCGAAGACGCCGGGTGGCTACGGGGGGTTCTCACCAAGATCAGCCGTGGCTTCGGGACACGGTTCGATCTCAACGCGCCCGGCGTGCTGTCGCTGCGCCAGCCATGAGCGAACCCTCGATGGTGCGCTCCAGCGCTTCGACAGCCTCGGCCAGCGACGATCCGTCAGGCACGCTCACGCCGGCGTGGGGGGCACCAGCCGGCTGAGCACGTCGAGTTCCGCCAGCCACAGCTGCCCCAGCCGGGCGTGGTTCGGCACGCTGGCACTGGCCACGAATGTGACACCGACCCGCTCGTCGATGCCAAGCATGGCGACGGCCAGATGCTGACGTCCGACGAGTAGTTGGCCCGTGCCGACCAGCCCGGTAACCGCGCGTCCCGCGACAGCCAGCGGCCCGCGCATCGTCCGGACGTTGCTCGCCACCAGGGCCATCTTCCGGGTCTGGGCCGGGTAAGCGGCGGCGCCCGCGAGCATGCGGGGCGAGGCGATCGTGGCCAGGGTGGAGAAGTGGTGACGTTCCACCACCCCCAGCCCGCCCTTCTTCATGCGACGGGTCTCCGCGGCGATCCACGCCAGCCGCCGGCCGGGGTCCGGCTCCCCGCAGGGAAGCGGGACACGCACACCCGAGGAATAGTTCGACAGCACGTTCCGTTCGGCCGCGGTCCGGAAACTGATGGGCATCAGCGCGTGGATGGGCTGACGGTCCCGGCGCCATTCGGGAAGGGACCACGTCCGCAGCGCCCCGGCGAGCGCGGCGAGATAGACGTCGTTGACCGTGACATCGTGGTGGCGGGCCACGGCTCGCAGCGTGCCCAGCTCGGTGGTGACCCAGGAATGTCGCGCCGGCCCGGCCGGC
>NZ_CDWWXB010000336.1:1872-2533 GCF_977971855.1 Frankia sp. CoWAU3
GGCCCGCCCCAGGCGTCGAGGGCGCGGGTGGGCGCCAGGCAACGCAGCCCCCGGCCGACGAAACCCGCGTAGTCCGAGGACCGCGGCCGGCGGATAGTGGGAGGCAGGCCGAGGTCGAGTTCGTCCTCCCCCCGAAGAGCAGGTGCAGCGCCTGGTAGAGCGCGAAGCCGTCCTGCTGGATGTGGCTGGTCCGGTACACCAGCACCGTGCCGGACGACCCCGGGGCGCGCAGCAGGTAGAGCATCCACGGCGGCCGGCTGAGGTCGATCGGCTGGGCGGCAATACGGTCGACGGCGGCACGCAGCCGCGCATCGCCGACACCACCGTCGCCCCCGTCAGCACCGCCGACACCGCCCACACCGCCCACACCGCCGGCGGACGGTAGGTCCATGGCAACAACGTGGTCGTCGACGTTCAGGCCTGGACCGCAGACCCAGAGGGTCTCGTTCGCCGTCGAGCGGCGACCGGAGAACCGGACCGCGACAGTCTCGAGACGGTCGGTAAGCATCCGTGCCCGAGGGTCGCGCAGCCGCTCGGCGACGTGCGCACGCAGGTCCGCCAGCTCCAGCGGAGGGCCGTCGACGAACAGCAGCGCACCGACGTCCTGGAACTCCCCGGGATTGAGCCGGCTGAAGGCGAGGTAGGCCCGGTCACCCGAGGT
>NZ_CDWWXB010000337.1:0-524 GCF_977971855.1 Frankia sp. CoWAU3
CGCCGAGCGGGACCGGGGTGGCGCCGGTCTGCGCGACGTCGGCGCGCACGACGTCTACCGGGGCGCGGTCGCGGTGATGATGCGCATCGTCTTCCTGCTCTACGCCGAGGAACGCGGTCTGCTGCCCGCCGGCAACGACCTGTACGCGAGTACCTACTCCGCCGGCCGGCTGTGCGCCGAGCTGGAACAGCAGCTTTACGACGGCGCGACCGAGGACGACCTGGAGCAGTCGACGGCGGCCTGGCACCGGCTGCGCGCCCTGTTCACCGCCGTGTACGCGGGGGTCGATCATCCCCGGCTGCGCATGCACGCCTACGCCGGGTCGCTGTTCGACCCGGCCGCCCATCCGTGGCTGCCACTCGGCGTGGACGACCGCACGGTGCTGCACATGCTGCGTGCCGTCCAGTACATCCAGGTCGGCAGCGGGAAGTCCCGGGAGCGGCGGACGCTGAGCTTCCGCTCGCTGGACGTCGAGCAGATCGGTTACGTCTACGAGGGTCTGCTCTCCTACGATGCCGAACGCG
>NZ_CDWWXB010000337.1:945-2762 GCF_977971855.1 Frankia sp. CoWAU3
TACGTCACCGAGTCGCCGCTGCGGAAGAACACCGGCACCCACTACACCCCCAGGTTCCTGGCTGAGGAGGTCGCGGACAACACCCTGGCGCCCCTGGTCTACGCCCCCGGGCCGTTGCAGACCGCCGACCGGGGCGCCTGGCGGCTGCGGTCCAGCGCCGACATCCTGTCGCTGAAGGTTGCCGACATCGCGATGGGCTCGGCCGCGTTCCTCGTCGCCGCCGCCCGCTACCTCGGCGACCGGCTGGTGGAGGCGTGGATCCGTGAGGGTAACCCGCGGGCCGCCGGGCACGCCGGTGACGCCGACGCGGACGACGTCACCGTCGAGGCCCGCCGGCTGGTCATCGAGCACTGCCTGTACGGGGCGGACATCAACCCGATGGCCGTGGAGATGGCGAAGCTGTCGCTCTGGCTGGTGTCGATGGACCCGCGCCGGCCGTTCACCTTCCTCGACGACCGGCTCGTCTCCGGCGACTCCCTGCTCGGTATCACCTCGGTCGAGCAGCTGGAGTACATGTACCTCGACCCGGCCAAGGGCCGGAAGATCCACTCCGACATCTTCGGCTGGACCGCCGGCGTCCGTGAACTGGTCCGCGACGCCGCCGGGCGGCGCCGGGACCTCGTCGAGACCGACGGCTCGTCTCTGGTGGGACTTGCGAGGAAGCGCAGGCTCCTGTCGGGGGTGGAACACGACACCGAGCGGCTGCGGCTCTTCGCCGACCTGACTGCCGGCGCCGCGCTCGTCGGCTATCAGAAATGGTCGGGGACGAGTAACCCGCATGCCCGCGCCGAGATCGACGAGGAGAAGAAGGCCAGCCGGGAAAGCTTCTCCCTGACCGCGGCCCGCCTCGCTGATGAGGTCACCGGCAAGCGGGATGAGACCGAGGCCCGGAAAACGGCACAGTCCTGGTTGGCCACCGATTACGTTCCCGGCGGTTTTCGGCGGAAACCCCTGCACTGGCCGCTGGTCTTCCCCGAGGTCTTCGAGAAGGGCGGTTTCGACGCCGTCCTCGGCAACCCCCCGTTCCTCGGTGGCCAGAAGCTGACCGGTGCACTGGGCGTGGCGTATCGCGAGTACCTCGTCGAGGAGATCGGCGGGGGAGCACGGGGGAGCGCCGATCTGGTCGCCTACTTCGCGCTGCGTGCGCACTCTCTGCTCAACGGTGGCGGTCAGACGGGGTTGATCGCGACGAACACCCTGGCCCAGGGCGATACCCGTGAGGTCGGCCTTGACCAGATTGTCGCTGACGGGAACGTCATCCGCCGGTCGATCAAGAGCCGGCCCTGGCCGTCGAAGTCCGCGGTCCTGGAATTCAGCGCCGTCTGGACCACAGGGCAGATCGGGCCGGCCGCAGCCCGGTTCGCCGACGGCGTCCAGACCCCCGTGATCGCACCCTCCCTGGAGCCCGAGGCACGAGTGTCCGGAAATCCTCACCGGCTGGCGGCGAACGGTGCGCTGTCCTTTCAGGGATCGAACATATTGGGTCTTGGCTTCACGATGGAACCCGCCGAGGCCCGCGCGTTGATCGCGAAGGATCCGCGTAATATCGACGTGCTGTTCCCGTATCTGAACGGTCAGGATCTCAACTCGCGCCCCGACTGCTCGGGCAGTCGTTGGGTCATCAATTTCCACGACTGGCCTGAGGACCGCGCAAAGCGGTACCGCGACTGTTACGACCAGGTCCGCCTCCTCGTCAAGCCGGAACGTGACCTCAATCGCTTTAGTAAGTCGGCCCGTGAGCGGTGGTGGCGATACGAGCGTTCCAGGCCTGAACTCTACGGCGCTATCGCAGGTATCGGGCGGGTAATCGTCATCAC
>NZ_CDWWXB010000338.1:0-749 GCF_977971855.1 Frankia sp. CoWAU3
CGGTGACTCGCTGAGCGGCATGGTCACCGTGGAGTCCACCCAGGCACTCGCTGCCGGGGGTGGGCTCGCGTGGTTGCGGGTCGAGGTCGAGGCCCAGGCAGGGCCAGCCGGACAGCCGCGGCCGGTCCTGCTGTGGCGGTGCGCGGTGGTTCTGGCGTGACGCCCGCCGAACCGGGGTTGATGGCTACTGTGCGCCTGGCCTGAGGCGCCGGTACAGGTACGCCGGTACAGGTACGACGACCCTGCGGGCCGGGGCTTCCGGATGTTGGCCCGGGGGACCTGTGGGCCTAACTTTCCCGGCCGTGGACGAACCAGCAGGCCCGTCGAGGTCGTCGGGAAGGTCGGGAAGGTCGGGAAGGTCGGGAAGGCGCGGGCCTGGCAGAGTGGATGACCACGGGGCCCGGCAGAGGAGAACATCGATGAGGATCGCAGAAGACATCACGCAACTGATCGGCAACACGCCGCTGGTCCGATTGCGTCGCGTCACGGACGGAGTGGGAGCCCAGGTCGTGGCCAAACTGGAGTCCTTCAACCCGGCGCACAGCGTGAAGGACCGTCTTGGCGTGGCCCTGATCGACGCCGTGGAGCGGGCGGGGCTGATCGGGCCGGACACCGTCATCCTCGAACCCACCAGTGGGAACACCGGCATCGCCCTGGCCATGGTGTGCGCCGCCCGCGGCTACCGCTGCGTCCTGACGATGCCTGAGACGATGAGCACCGAGCGGCGGATGCTGCTGCGGGCCCTCGGC
>NZ_CDWWXB010000338.1:1018-2580 GCF_977971855.1 Frankia sp. CoWAU3
GCCGAGGGCATGCCCGGCGCCATCGCGAAGGCGGAGGAGCTCGCGAAGAACGACGAGCGGTACCTCATCCCGCAGCAATTCGAGAACCCGGCCAACCCGGCGATCCACCGCGCCACGACCGCTGAGGAGATCTGGCGCGACACCGACGGGCAGATCGACGTGCTCGTCGCCGGAGTCGGCACCGGCGGGACCATCACCGGCGTCGCCCAGGTCATCAAGGAGCGCAGGCCCGAGGCCCGGTTCGTCGCCGTGGAGCCGTCGGCATCGCCGGTGCTCTCGGGCGGCGTGAAGGGACCGCACCCGATCCAGGGCATCGGCGCCGGGTTCGTCCCACCGGTCCTGGAGACCGGCCTCGTCGACGAGATCATCCAGGTCGATGGTGAGGACGCCTTCGACCTGGCCCGCCGGCTGGCCCGGGAGGAGGGACTCCTGGTGGGCATCTCCTCGGGTGCGGCGGTGTCGGCGGCGCTGCAGGTAGCCCGCCGCCCGGAGAACGCCGGGAAGCTGGTCGTCGTCGTGCTTCCGGACTTCGGCGAGCGCTACCTGAGCACACCGCTGTTCGCCGGGCTCGGGTGACCGGCTGTGCTCTCGACGCTGCGCCATGACCTGCGCACGGTGAAGGAACGGGATCCGGCAGCCCGCTCCACCCTCGAGATCGCCCTGTGCTATCCCGGCGTGCACGCCGTCTGGGGCCACCGGATCAGCCACTGGCTGTGGACCCGTGACCTGCGGCTGCCCGGGCGCGTGGTTGCCACGCTCACCCGCATGCTCACCGGGGTCGAGATCCACCCCGCCGCCACGCTCGGCCCCGGCGTCTTCATCGACCACGCCACCGGCGTGGTCATCGGGGAGACCGCCGAGGTCGGCGCCGACGTCACGATTTACCACGGGGTCACCCTCGGCGGCACCAGCCTGGAACCGGCCAAGCGGCACCCCACCATCGGCGACCGAGTGATCATCGGTGCCGGCGCCAAGGTTCTCGGCAACATCACCGTCGGCTCGGACAGCCGCATCGGGGCCAACGCCGTCGTCGTGCGGCCCGTGCCGCCCGGCTCAGTGGTCGTTGGCGTCCCCGGCCAGGTCATCACCCCCAGCCGCCCCCGGCCGGCCACCGCCCTGCCCGGTCAGGACGACGTGCTCCCCGACCTCGTCGGTGTCAGCCTGAAGTCCCTGCTCACCCGGGTCGACCAGCTGGAGGCGGTGCTCGACGGGAACACCGGGAACACCGGGAACACCGACGGCCGCGCCGACGGGCGGGTCGCAGCCCGTCCCACGATCCGCCCGCCCCAGGCCGGTGTGTGGCACGGCGAGGACTTCTCCATCTGATCAACGACCTTAATCGGCGACCTGATCAACGACCTGATCAACGACCTGATCGGTGACGCCCCTGGCTCGACCGGTGTCCCTGGGGATCCGGTCGCGCCAGGATTTGCCGGCAAAGCATGCGTCGCCATAACCACTTGATTCCGTCGGTTTAGACCTCGCAATTCTGGAGCTGACTGAGCCTTTCCGCGTAACAGCCCGTGACGTTTAGCGATCGCCGATGTGTTGTTCGTGTAGTG
>NZ_CDWWXB010000339.1:0-1632 GCF_977971855.1 Frankia sp. CoWAU3
AGATCACGTAACCGTCCCTCCGCACGCACGTGCGGAAGACAGGGCTAGCCGAAGCCGCCCGGCGAGGGCACCAGGGCCGAGGCCGCGCTCGCCGCGAAGTAGATCGCGAATACCGCGCCGGCCCCGAGCGGAAGGTGCAGCGCACGCATGATCGCCCACAGGGTCGCGGCGTGCAGCATCGGGATGGCGGCCGAGCCGCCCCACAGCAGGGCCGCCCGGCTCGGCGACTGTAGGGTGATCTTCATCGACCGTAGGTGGTCGACGATGCCCGCCCATGCCCGGCGGGCCGCCCGGCGGACCGGGGTGATCAGCCAGCCGAGCAGGCCGAGCAGAGCGAGCCCGGCGAGCACCGCCGGGACCACCATGGCCACCGGCTCGCCGCGGGGTAGGCGTGCCACGTCCACCGGCAGGAATCCCCCCGCCAGGAGCATGATCAGCACGGCCAGGTGTGTGGTGACACCGGCGGCGGTGTCGAGGCCTACCGCCGTCACCGCCTCCCGCAGGGTCAGCCCCGCACGATGCAGGAAACGAAGCTTCACCGCGCCGACCCCGAAGCCCGCCGGCAGCACGTGGTTGGCGACGCTGCCGGCGACCTGGACCGCGAGCAGCGGACCCACTGGCAGGGGCCGGGCCACCGTGCCCTGCTGGCAGGCCGCTCCCGCGATCCAGGTCAACTGGGCGACAGCGACCGCGCCCACCAGCCAGGACGGGTGGGCGCGCGTCAACGCGTCGACACCGCTCTCGACCGTTGTCCACGAACGCGCGAGCCAGACCACCGCCAGCAGCGGCGCGGCCACGGCTGCAACCCCCTTCGCCCGGATGTATCCCACCCGCCGTCTCGCCATGGAATTCAACCGCCTTGGTTCACATCGATCCGGTCTGGAACGATGTCGTCCGAAATCATGCCGCTGGGCCCGATGTTGCTCGAGACGACGCCATCCGGGATCTCCCGATGCGCCGCCGAGGATCCGAAAGAGTGTCCCGCGACACCCTCAAAATCGGAATCTGGCCCGCCCGCGAGCAGTCCGGCGAGCCGCCGGCTCAACTCACCCCAGTTCCAGTTCCGGCACATCCAGTCCCGTCCGGCGAGGCCCATCCGGGCGGATCTCTCGGGGTCGTCGAGCAGGTCGGCGACGGCCGTCGCCACGGCGTGCCGGTCGCGGCCGTCCACGACGACGCCGGTGCGACCGGGCAGGACGACGTCGGGTGCCCCGCCCTGGGCACCGGTGACGACCGGCAGGCCGCTCGCCGCCGCTTCCAGGGCGGACAGTCCGAGACCTTCGAGGTCCAGGCCGAGCAGGCGGGTGCGGGACGGCATCGCGAAGACGTCGGCGGCGTCGAGATAGTCCGGAAGATCCTGCTCCGTGACCGCGCCGGCGAAATGCACCGTGTCGGCGACGCCCACCTGGGTGGCGAGCCGTCGCAACCGGTCCGCGGCAGGACCCTGCCCGACCAGCAGCAGCCGTGCGGCGGGATGACGTCGCAGGACCACCGGCCAGCCTCGGATGAGCATGTCCTGCCCCTTGCGCGCCACCAGGCGGGCCACGCAGATCACGACCGGTCGGTCCGACCAGCCGTGTTGCCGGCGGATCTCCTCGCCCCCGACCCGCGGCCGGAACCGTCCGGTATCCA
>NZ_CDWWXB010000339.1:1948-2552 GCF_977971855.1 Frankia sp. CoWAU3
CGACGGCGAGTAGCCTGCGCCGGGTGAACGCCGTCAGGTAGGTCAGGACGTCGGCCCGGGCGGCGACCGTTCGGACGAGCGACCACCCGCCGGGCAACCGGGACCAGGCGACCTCGTGCCCGTGGCTCGACGACACCACCCGGGAGATCCCGGCCGTTCGCAGCGTCGGGGCGAGCAGGCCGAGCGGCGCCGCGGTGGGAAACCAGGCCGCCTCGCAGTGCTCGGACCGCACGACCGATCGCAGTAGGCGCCGGGATCCGGGGGAGGTTAGGATCCTCTCGTCCATGCGGATCACCGGGAAGGGCAGCGTCCGGTCGAAGGCGGCGGCGCTGGGGGCTGCCGGCGCCACGACCACCAGCCGGTCAGCCGGAAGCCCGGCCGCGAGATGGCAGGCGAACGTCTGGATGCCGCCGAGCACCGGGGGGAACTTGTCGGCGACCACCAGCATGCTCGGCACGTCGAC
This sequence comes from Frankia sp. CoWAU3, assembly GCF_977971855.1. Lineage (NCBI taxonomy): Bacteria > Bacillati > Actinomycetota > Actinomycetes > Frankiales > Frankiaceae > Frankia > Frankia sp. CoWAU3. Next base: position 2,412 of record NZ_CDWWXB010000339.1, read on the forward strand.
CGGGCCGGTACCGGCCCCGGCAGGACCGGCCCCGGCGGGATCGGTACCCGAGGCCGGTCCGCTCCTCGCAGGGCGGATCGGCGCGTTCGGATCATCGGTGGGGCCGGGCGGGAGGGGAAGTTCCAGGGCCGCGCAGAGATT
>NZ_CDWWXB010000340.1:0-489 GCF_977971855.1 Frankia sp. CoWAU3
CAGGCCGTCACACCACGCGACCTTCGCGCAGCCCTGGGAGTTCGGATGGCAGGAAGAGATCACCGACTCTCCCGCCGGTTACGGTAGCGGTACCCACCGGATGGGCGGCCAGGCGTGGGGAGGCCACAATTGCCCGGGGGACATCCGGGCCAACCGACGCCGGGACATCCTCGCCGCCGCGCGGCATAACGGAGTCGGCGCAGCCGCCGATCCCCGGCACCGTTACGACGACCGTCCGACCCTGCGGGAGGGATCGCGTGGTCCGGACGTCGTGGAGCTCCAGAACGCCCTGAACATTATCTTTGGCCATGAGGCCCCCACCGGTGATCCCAACCGGATAACGCCGGATGGCGTGTACGGGCCACGGACCACTGCCCGGGTGGCCTCCCTACAGCGCTACGCCGCGCCGTGGTTCGGCCGCATCCCGGACGACGGGGTCTGCGGGCCCAACACCTGGCGGAAGATCGGTTACCTCCTCACCGGGATGAA
>NZ_CDWWXB010000340.1:870-2611 GCF_977971855.1 Frankia sp. CoWAU3
GTCAACCCGCCCAGCCACCAGGAGCACGGGCACCTCGGCGTCCCGCGCCAGCGCGAGGACTCCGCCGACCACCTTGCCGGACAACGAGGTTCGGTCGAACCTGCCCTCGCCGGTCACCACCCAGTCGGCGCCGGCAAGGGCCGCCGGCAGGCCCGCCGCCTGGATGATCGTCGGCAGGCCGGGGACCACCTCGGCTCCCCAGGCCGCGGCGAGGCCGTAGGCGGTGCCGCCGGCAGCCCCGGCTCCCGCGGCGTCGGGAGCACCACCCAACAGGTGGGCGAGCCGGCGCAGCCCCTCCTCCAGCCGGGTGATGTCCGCGGGTCCGGCACCCTTCTGCGGCCCGAATACGGCGGCGGCGCCGGCAGGGCCCAGCAGGGGCGCGTCGACGTCGACGAGACAGTACGCTCCCCCGGCCGGCGCCGGCCGCAACCCAGTCAGATCGATGTGCGCGAGCGACATGAGGGCGCCGCCGCCGACGGCCAACGGCCGGCCGGCCGCGTCGAGGAACCGGGCACCCAACGCGGCGAGGGCACCGGTACCACCGTCGGTCGAGGCGGAACCGCCCAAAGTGATGAGAACGCGGTCGACTCCGGCGTCGATCGCGGCGGCGACCAACTCGCCGAGGCCCACGGTCTGCGCGCCCAACGGATCGAGTTCCCGCATCAGCGGCAACCCGCTCGCCCTCGCCAGTTCGATCACCGCGGTGCCATCGGGCAGCGACAGCCATTCGGCGTCGTGGCCCCGCCCGTCCGGACCAGTCACCCGTGCCGGGTGCCGCTCCGACCCGGGTACGCCGACGGCGAAGACGTCGAGGGTGCCCTCGCCACCGTCGGCGATCGGTACTCCCACGACCTGATCGCGAGGCCGCTCGGAGCGCCAGCCCGCACCCAGCGCCGCGACCACCTCGGCCGCGGTCGCCGATCCCTTGAACGAGTCGGGTGCGAGGACCACCCGCGCGGGCCGGTGGGGGGACGGTACCCCCGTCATCGGAACGTCACCGGCCGTCGGAGCGTCACCGGCCGTCGAGACATCCCGCGTCGGCGAGCCACGCATCGATGCCGGCGAGGGCCGCCGTCCGCACCTCGATCGGCGCGGCTCCGGATTCCACCGAGCTGCGGGCGCAGGCGGCCAGTTCCTCGTCGGTCAGGCCCAGTGCCGATCGGCACAGCTCGTACTTCTCCAGACAGCTGGGCCCGAACAGCAGCGGGTCGTCGGCGTTGATCGAGCATCGCACCCCGGCCCGCAGCAGGGCCGGAAGCGGATGTTCGGCCATCGACGGGACGACCGAGAGCAGCAGGTTGGACGTCGGGCAGACATCGAGGCAGGTCCCTCGTTCGAGGAGGGTGTCGACGAGTCGGGGATCCTCCATGGCGCGGATACCGTGCTGGAGACGATCGGCATCCAGGGTCTCGATGGCGCCACGCACCGACGCGGGACCGTCGAGTTCCCCGGCGTGGGGGGTCGAGAGCAACCCGCCGTCGCGCGCGATCCGGAACGCCGCCATGAACGGCTCCGGCGGCCACCCGTTCTCGTCGTTGTGCAACCCTAGGCCAACGATGCCCCGATCGGCGTAACGCAGGGCCAACCGGGCCACGGAGACGGCCTGTTCAGGGGAGTCGAAGACCCGGTCGACGGCCGCCATCCAGCGGGCGGTCACCCCGTACCGCGCGCCGACCTGATCCGATCGGGCCAGCACCGTTTCCCAGGCGGCCTCCGCGCTCCCGAAGACGCCTAGCGGGAG
>NZ_CDWWXB010000341.1:0-817 GCF_977971855.1 Frankia sp. CoWAU3
CGTCACACCACGCGACCTTCGCGCAGCCCTGCATTGGTTCCACCCGCCGCATCGGATCGGGCGGATGCCTTCGGACCCGATCCGGAGGACAGGAGACTGCTCCCTTCGGCGCCCAGCCGACGGACCGCGCCGCGTCCGTCGTCGAACCCGTCGGAAGCGCGGCCGTCCGGCGGACTGCTCCCCGCGCCCGCGGGCGGGTCGGCCGATCCCGGACCGCCCGCACAGGCCGGTCCGACGGGGGGCGGCGGGGTGGACGACCGGGGCGACGACTGCGGCCCGGCGACGGGTCCCGGACCGATTGTGGTGATTCCCGATCTGTTAGGCTCCAAGCAACAGGCTGACGCCGCGATGTGCGCGGATCCCTGAGCGGGTCCGGCGTTTCAACCCGCCGGCGTGGGCCCGCCGGCGCGGCTGGCCGCGACCAAGGCGACGATCGAGGGGGCGAGCCGAAGCACTTTTGTCTCCACCGGACCGGTTCTCATTGTCGCCTACCCGATAATGTACCGCCGTGCCTATTCCTTATCCCGTTCTCGCTCAGGCGACACCGCCGCCGCTGCCGATCGCCTCGAACACTGCCCTACAGAAATCCGTAAATCTCAACCCGTCGAATGAACTGCATTATTCCAACATCTTGCCGCCGTTGGTTGTTCTGATTATGGTTGTTGCTGGTCTGCTGCTGCTGCATGGACTCCGCGCCGGTGTGCGTCCCTGGGCTCGACGCCGCGTCCTCACGGCCGGGGTCCTCACGGCCAGGGCTGGCATGGCTGATCGGGCGCCGTGCGCCGGTATCCCGGTGGAAGGCCCCGGCGCCGGGGGC
>NZ_CDWWXB010000341.1:1340-2586 GCF_977971855.1 Frankia sp. CoWAU3
ACGTCAACGACGCGATCAGAGCGGGGACCATTCCTGGGCCTGGATGACGAGTCCGGACCAGTCCGCGCCCTGGCTGCGGGCGCGTTCGGCGAGAAAGAGGATTCCGTTCGACAGCCAGCTGCTCGGCCGCACGGCGGATGCGGCGAGCGCTCTGGTCGCGAGGATCTCGGCCTTGTCCAGCTCGCGTGCGCGCATCGCCGCGGATGCCTGGTAAAGGCGGACGGCGGCGAGAGCACCGGACGCCCGGGAACGGTCGAACAGTTCTGCTGCCTCGCTCAGCCGCTCATTTCCTTCGTCCAGTGCGCCGGCGGCGACGAGTGCCGCACCGCCGAATGTCGGCAGATACCCAGGATGGATACCGTCCAGGCTGTAACCCACCGCACCTGCCGGGAGCTTTGCCGCGACCGATCCCGCTGAGCGCAGCACGGCGACGATATCGTCGGTAGGCAGGTGGCACGCGGCCATGATGTGCGCCTCGGTGGTCATCGCCAGGACCGCGGTGTGCGCGTGTGGTGCCGTGGCCTGGGCCGCCCGCGCCAGTGCCAACCCGTCGCGGGTGCTCTGGAAGGAATAAGCGGCGAGTTCAGCCAACACGACTCCGGCGTGGGCGGCGGTCGTCGCGTCTCCTACATGTTTCGCGAGAACGAGCGCCGCCCGCGCCGAGACTGTGGCCGGCCTGGCCATGCCGTTGTCACCCTGTGCCACGGAGGCCATGAGAAGAATCCGGCCATGCGCTCGTATCCAGTCCCGGCGCAGGGCTGAGCCCAACCGCCATCGGCCGATCGTCCGCGCATGGTGCTCCAGCGTCGCGAGGCGCTCGACCAAGTCGGCCGGTGCGGTGGTCTCCCAGCGGCGGGCGAGGGACTCCAGACCGGTCTCGACCTGGTGTAGCGCTGCGCGGCTGTCCATCGCCGAGGATGTCATGTCGACCGCCTCGGCGGCCCTGAGGACACCGAGTAGCGCGCTCGTGGTAAGGATCGTTCGGCGGTCCGCCGATGCGTCCATGTGGTACTCCTGACGATCGCGACCTGGCGGACTGGGCACATGTCCGGCGTATGCGCACGCGCAACCATTGCTGTTCTCCGCCCGAGGGTCTCGACACAGTAAGGTCACGGTAACCGGGTACGGGGCGCTATGTCGCCGCCGCGGGTTAAGGTTTGGACTTTTTTCGCTGGTTCGCCCTTCCGTACCGGACGCGTGCGCCAGAAGCCACCACTCCCGAAACCGGGGCCGGGCTACGCGGATC
>NZ_CDWWXB010000342.1:0-876 GCF_977971855.1 Frankia sp. CoWAU3
TCTAGAAAACTCCCGCTAGTGAGCAACTCGCCCCGCCGTGGGCAGGACCTTCGTAGGCTGGCGGGGTGACCGATCGCCTGTACTTCCGTCAACTGTTGTCCGGCCGCGACTTCGCCGTCGGCGATCCGGTCGGTACCCAGATGGTCAACTTCGTCTACCTCGTGGGTGACCGCGAGACCGGCGAGGCCTTGGTTGTCGATCCCGCCTACAAGGTCGACGACCTGCTCAACCTGCTGGCCGCCGACGGTATGCGGCTCACCGGCGCGCTCGTCACCCACTACCACGCCGATCACATCGGCGGAAACGCGTTCGGCCTGGAGATCGAGGGTGTCCGCCAGTTGCTCGGCCGGCAGAACGTCCCGATTCACGTGAACCGGGCCGAGGCGAAGTGGGTACGGCGGGCGACCGAGGTCTCCGCGGCCGATCTGGTCGAGCATGACGACGACGATGTGGTGACGGTCGGGGAGATCCCCGTGCGGCTGCTGCACACCCCCGGCCACACCCCCGGCAGCCAGTGTTTCCTCGTCGACGATCGGCTCGTTGCCGGAGACACCCTGTTCCTCGAGGGCTGCGGCCGGATGGACCTGCCCGGCGGCGACGCGGGACTGATGTACGACAGCCTGCGTCGGTTGGCCGCGTTGCCGGACACCACCACCGTCTTCCCCGGCCACCAGTACTCTCCGCAGGCGTCGGAGGACCTTGCGGTGGTCAAGCGGATGAACCACGTCTTCCGGCCGACGAGCGCCCAGCAGTGGAAGGCGATGCTGGGCCTGTCCTGAATCCCGCGGTCGACCGGGTCGCAGCCGGGAAGACCCTCGTGTTTGCGGAACCGCATGGTCGACAAGGCGAGGAGCCCCGTATGACAGCCCCGGTCCG
>NZ_CDWWXB010000342.1:1222-1735 GCF_977971855.1 Frankia sp. CoWAU3
TGCGCAGGGTGCTGGGGGAGATCCGGCGGACCTGGGCGGACCTGGTCGTCCTCCCCGAACTATGGGTCACCGGCTATTTTCACTTCGATCGGTACGAGGCGGAGGCGGAGGCGTTGACCGGGCCGACGGTCACCGCCCTGCGGGAGGCCGCCCGGGAACGCGGATGCCACCTGGTGGCCGGTAGCATCGTGGAACGGTCCGCCGACGGACGGCTTTTCAACACGACCGTGTTGATCGGTCCGGACGGGATGATCCGGCATGCGTACCGCAAGGTGCACCTGTTCGGCTACGGCTCCGCGGAGGCCCGGTTGCTGACGCCGGGTGCCACGGTCGGAACCGTCCCCACCGAACTCGGCATCGTCGGGCTGGCGACCTGTTACGACCTCCGGTTTCCCGAGCTGTTCCGGCTGTTGGCCGAGGGCGGTGCCGAGATCGTGGTGGTGGTATCGGCCTGGCCGTTGGCCAGGCTGGACCACTGGCGCGTGCTCACCCGGACCCGGGCCATCGAGAACC
>NZ_CDWWXB010000342.1:2153-2774 GCF_977971855.1 Frankia sp. CoWAU3
CCGGCCGGATGGCAGCCCGCACGTGGTCGCCGTCGGCGCGACACTTGATCCGGCGGCGGGCATCGCCCGGGTGATCACATCGGCCCGGTCCCGCAAGGCCCGCCTGATCGCGGCGGGACCGGCCCACGGCACCCCCGTCGGGCTCTGCCAGATCGACGGCCGACGCTGGTCGACGCTGGAGGGACTGGCCGTGCTCCGGGATGATCCGGCGAGTGTGGCCGACGCCGAGTTCCGCTATGCGCAGCGTTACCGCACGCCGCGGGCCAATCCCCGGCGTGTCGTCGTGGAGGTGCGGATCACCCGCGTGCTCGGCAGCGTCTGACCCTCAGGACTCGATCGCCGCGGTGATGCCGACCAGCAGCCATTCCAGCCCGTCGGCGAAGTCCTCCTGCGCGTCGTCACCCATGATCGTCGTATTGCCCGGACCCAACTGCGCGAGGAAGGGATAGTCGCCGGTGGCGATCAGGCTGCGGAGGTAGGTGGTCAGCTCGACCTTGTCGACGTCGGTCCGGGAGTGGAGGTCCCGCGCCCGCAGTTCGGCGAGAACGTGCCCGATCGTGTACGTGTCGACCGCGCGCAGAATCGCGATCTTCCGGCGAGGTGGCACGGGCAGCCTGGCGA